>DATADI010000413.1:0-5071 GCA_036258615.1 Thermomonospora sp.
GCCTCCTCACCCTGACGCAGGCACCGCCAGCCGGGGCCGTCTGCCTGCCCGCAGGCGGGACAGCGGGGTCGTCCGCCAGCCAGGCGCCGCCGAACGCGGCCGTCCACCCACGCGGGTCGTCAACCGGCCAGGGCTTGTCAGACCAGGCGCGTCTGCCGAGGCGCGGGCGGCGGCGCACCGTCTCGGGCGCCTACTGGCCTCGTCGGCCGTCTGCCCGCGTGCGGGCGGGGGCGGCATGGAACCGTCCCGCGCGGGCGGGGCCGCGTGCCGGGACGAGATCGCCGTGGCGCGGGCGGCGGGCGGCCTCAGCTGGGGATGGCCGGGCCGGGGAGGCGGCGGGGGCCGAGTTCGGGGCGTGGGCCCGGTGGGCGGGCCAGGGTGAGGGAGGCGGCGCCGACGGTCGCGCCGGTGGCCCCGGCGCGGACCGGGTCCAGTTCCAGGCGGGCGATCTCGGGAAGGTCGTCGGCCAGCCGGGACACCCGCAGCAGGAGGCGTTCCAGGGCCGCGACGTCCGCCGGTTCGGTGCCGCGGTGCCCGAACAGCAGGGGCGCGGTGCGGATGGCGCGGACCAGGTCGGCGGCCTCCACGTCGGTGAGCGGGGCCAGCCGGTACGCCCGGTCGTCCAGCAGCGCGGCCGTCACGTCCGACAGGCCGAAGGACACCACGCCGCCGAACGACGGGTCCTCCATGGTGACGATCCTGGTGGCGACGCCCTTTCCTCCGGACGCGCCCACGGTGATGCCGTAGCAGGACAGCAGCTCGGCGGTCTGCTCGGCGGTGACGCCCACCGGGCCCTCGGCGTCGTCCAGCAGCCGTTCCACCAGGGCTCTGGCACGTTCCCGGTCCACGCCGTCCAGGTCGGGCAGCCGGCCGGAGGGACGCTGCCGCCACTGGGCGTACCGGGTCACGTACGCCAGGGCGCGGACGGCGTCCTCGGGCGCGGGGTAGGAGGGCACGGACCCGGCGGCGGGCATCCCGTCCGGGGCGGGGACGCGCAGGTCCTCGGGCATCCCCTTGCGGCCGAGGTAGGTGGCGACGACGGGCTTGGCGGCGTCCCGGGACAGCCGGACGATCACCTCGGCGACGCCGGGGTCCAGCTCGCCGATGGTCGGCGGGGTGAACAGGGCGACGACGGCGTTCACGGAGTCGTCGGCCAGCGCCGCGGTCAGGGCCGCCTCGTAGTCGGCCGCGCCCGCCCGGGGGCCCAGGTCGACGGGGTCGCGGGGCGTCAGGCCGAGCGCCACGGCGGCGTCCTGCGCCAGCAGCCCCAGCGAGTCGGAGTTGTCGATGATCGCGATCCGGTCCCCGGCGGGCAGCGGCTGGTAGGCCAGCAGCTGCGCGACGTCGAACAGCTCGCCCAGGTCGTCCACCCTGATCACGCCCGCCTGCGCGAACAGGGCGCTGACGGCGTGGTCGGGCAGTGTGAGGGCGCGTGCCGCGTGCCCCAGCGGGACGCCCTGGGTGCTGCGCCCGGACTTGACCGCCACGATCGGCTTGGTCCGCGACAGCCGCCGGGCGAGCCGGGTGAACTTGCGGGGGTTGCCGATCGACTCCAGGTAGAGCAGGACCCCGCCGGTCGCGGCGTCCTCCTCCCAGTACTGCAGGAGGTCGTTGCCGGACACGTCCGCCCGGTTGCCCGCCGACACGAACGTCGACAGCCCGAGCCCCCGTTCGGCGGCGCGCTGGAGGATCGCGATGCCGAGCGCGCCGGACTGGGAGAAGAACCCGATCGGGCCGCGCCCCGGCAGGGTGGGCGCCAGGGTCGCGTTCAGCCGGACGGACGCGTCGGTGTTGGCGATGCCGAGGCAGTTGGGCCCGACGACCCGCATCCCGTGGGCCCGCGCCAGCCGCACCAGCTCGCCCTGCCGCGCCCGGCCCTCCTCGCCGGTCTCGCCGAACCCGGACGACACGACCACCAGCCCGTGCACGCCCTTGCCCGCGCACTGCTCGACGACCTCGCGGACGGCCTCCGCGCGTACCGCCACCACCGCGAGGTCCACGTCGTCGGGGATGTCCAGGACGGTGGCGTACGCGCGCACGCCCGCCACGGCGGTGGCCGTCGGGTGCACCGGGTAGACGGGGCCGCTGAAGTCCCCGGCCAGCAGGTGCCGCAGCACGGTCTGGCCGACGCTGTGGGCCTCGCGGCTGGCCCCGATCACCGCCACCGACCGGGGGGTCAGCAGCCGCTCGATGGAGCGCGACTCGGCCCGGTGCTCGCGGGCCGCCATCACCTCCAGCGACGTCTCGGTGGGCGCCAGGTCCAGGACGAGCTGGATGATCCCGTCCTCGAACCGCTGCTGGGCGCGGTACCCGACCTCGCGGAACACCTTGGTCATCCGCCGGTTGTCGGGCAGCACGTGCGCCACGAACCGGCGCAGGCCCCGTTCCCGCGCAGCCGCCGCCACGTGCTCCAGCAGCACCGACCCCAGGCCGCGCCCCTGGTGGGCGTCCTCCACGAGGAAGGCGACCTCGGCGGTGCCGGGCTGGTCGTGGATCCGGTCGTAGCGGACCACCGCGACCATCTCGTTGCCGATGGTGGCGATGAACGCGACCCGGTCGTCGTGGTCGACGGTGGTGAAGTGCTCGATCTCCCGGTCGGTGAGGCGCGGCCGGGGCGAGAAGTAGCGGTAGTAGATCGACTCGGGCGACAGCCGCTTGTAGAAGGCCCGCATCCGTTCGGCGTCGCCGGGCCTGATGGGCCGCAGGTGCGCCGTCCCCCCGTCGGCGAGGACGACGTCGGCCTCCCAGTGGTCGGGGTAGGAGTCGTTCACCTACCTGAGAGTAGTCTCCTGGGGACGGGGCCCGGGTTCCGCCCGTTCCCCGTTTCGACGCGCGTTCGAGACCTCCTGGGACCCCGGGAGCTGTTACGGTCGAGCACACGCCCCGCGATAATGCTGCTAGCGGGGCGCTGGTGGTGTTGATCGAGGTGATGACGTCATGACACGCGTGGTCGTGGTCGGCGATCTCATGACCGATACCGTGGCACGAGCCGCCTACCCCCTGGCCAAGGGCAGTGACACCCCGGCCGCGGTGACCATGCACGGGGGCGGTTCGGCGGCCAACGTCGCGTCATGGCTCGCCATCGAGGGGACCGAGGTGTCCTTCGTGGGCCGCCGCGGCTCGGACATCGCGGGCCGTAACCGGGACATGGAGCTGATGGGGATGGGCGTGGACGCCCGCCTCGTCATGGACCCCGAGCGGCCCACCGGGAGCTGCGTGGTGCTGGTCACCCACAAGGGCGACCGGACGATGCTGTCCGACCCCGGGGCGAACGCCGCGCTGCTGCCCGAGGACATCCCCGCCGACCTGTTCACCCAGGGCGCCCACCTGCACCTGTCCGGCTACGCGCTGCTGAACGAGGGGTCCCGCAAGGCCGCCCAGCACGCGCTCGGGCTGGCCCGCAAGGCGCAGATGTCGATCTCGGTGGACGCCGGGTCCTCCTCCCCGCTCAAGCGGGTCGGGGCCGAGCCGTTCCTGGAGTGGACGCAGGGCGCCCGGCTGCTGGTGGTCAACACGGCCGAGGCCGAGGTGCTCACCGGCCGTGAGGAGCCGCAGGCCGCCGCCAAGGTGCTGACCGCCTGGTACCCGCAGGTCGTGATCAAGATGGCCGCCGACGGGGCGCTGTGGTACACCAACGGCCGCCCGGAGCCGATCGTGGCCCCCGCCGAGTCCGTCGACAAGATCGTCGACGGCACCGGCGCCGGGGACGCGTTCATCGCCGGGTTCCTGCCGCCCTGGCTGGACGGCAAGCCCCCGGCCGAGGCGCTGGCCGCCGGGTGCGGCCTGGCCGCCCGCGCGATGACCCACATCGGCGCCCGCCCGCGCCTGGACATCGTCGACAACGAGATCAAGAACTAGCCGCGGCGCCCGATGACGCGCGCCGCGCCCGCGGCGATCGTGGTGGCGAGCACCCACCCGGCCGCGACGAGCGCGTAGGCGAACCACTGGTGCGCCCCGGCCGGGTTCAGGGCGCGTTCCTGGCCCAGGTCCACGATGGGCAGCAGCAGGTCCAGCGTGTACGCGAAGGCGTTGAAGTGCGGCGCCTCCCCCGGTTTGAGGGGGCGGGGCGGCGAGTTCCCGTACACCACCGTCCCGGCCGCCAGCAGCACCACCAGCCACAGCACCGCCCGCCAGGGCTGGTACCCGTACCCGGTCGTGACGTCCTGGAGCAGGCCCCAGGTCCGGCCGAGGGCGGTCTCCGTGCGGCGCTGGTGACGTTCCCTGGCGAGCATGACCACGCGCCCGTCGGCGTGCCGGCCCGTCGCGACGTAGTGCGCGGCGAGCTGCTCGTACGTCTGGGGCTGGAACCCGTCGGGGTCGCGGGTGAGCCAGCGCAGGCGGTCCCGTGCGGCCAGCGCGGGCTCCAGCGCGTCGTACGTCATCCCGCCGAGGGCGGCCCGCTCGGGCCAGCGGGCGGGGTCGTCGCGCAGGACGCCGATCCGGGCGTGCCGCAGCACGACGGTGCCCTGGATCGGCCCGCCGGGCAGGAGCGAGAGCTGACCGGCGGTGAGGCCCCGGGCGTCGACCGCGACGTCGCCCGGCGCGGTCAGGTGCGCGTCCTCGAGGTCAAGGTGGCGGCCGACGACGGCGCGGGCGAGCTTGAGGGTCCCCTCGACGGTCATGCCGTGACAGAACACGTCCGCGCCGACCTCGGTCCGCGACATCCGCAGGGCGATGCCGCCCGGGTTCCGGATCTCGGCCCGTTCGAGCAGGACACGTCCCTCGATCCGGGCGGTCCGCACGATGATCTCGCCGGACGCCCTGAGGGCGCGCAGCACCAGGGACCCGATGGCGGCGTTGTCGAGCCGGAGCACCGGGCCGTCCCCGCCCTCCAGGCGGGACCGTGACAGGTCGAGGGACCCGGCCACCTGGCAGCGGCCGAACCCCACGTGGCCGGAACGGACCGTCAGCTCGGCGGCCTGCACGTCCCCGGCCGAGATCCGCTCGAGGTTGAGCGCCGGGCCGCCGGGGTGGTCCAACACCGCGCCGTGGAGCGTCAGGTTGGCCCCGAGCCGAGCGCCCACCAGGCGTACCTCACCCTCGGCGGAGAACCCGTCCGACAGCCAGACGC
>DATADI010000414.1:0-9656 GCA_036258615.1 Thermomonospora sp.
GTATGCCGAGCCCGCGGACACCGGCGGCCCGGTGTATGACGTCGGGTTGTATGATGGCGGGATCGACTATCGGGTCGGGGGAGAGCAGCGGCCCGAGTTCGTCGAGCCCGACCTCGGGGACGGGCCGATACCGCCGGGCCATCGTGGGCCGCGGGTCAAGCCGATGTATCCCCGGGGGCGCCGGTCGGCGTATGTCGGGGCCGTGGTGGCGGGGTCGGTGCTCGGCATGGTGGCCGTGGTCCTGCTGGCCATGGGCGGCGGTTCGGGTGGTGGAGAGACCGCGGGGCCGGTGCGGGCGACGCCTGCCCCGGCGGGCACGCTGATCAAGCCCAGGGGCGACTGGCCGCACACCCCGGAGCAGGTGCGGATCACCGACCGGCGGGTCGTGGCGGCGCTGACGTGGCGGGACCGCAGTGGCGGGAAGGCGGCGCACTACGTGGTGGGCGGCCCCACCGGCAAGACGCCGACGACGCTCGCGGAGGTCCCGGTGGGCGGGCAGGCCCGGACGGAGATCAGCGGCCTGAACCCGACCGTCAACTACTGCTTCACCGTGGTGGCGATCCTCGGCGTGGACGAGGTGGCCGCCGCCGCGCCGGTCTGCACCAGGCGGCGGGTCTAGGCGTTCACCAGAACAGCGGGCGCGGGTCCAGCCACCACAGCAGACGGCGCGGCAACGGCAGCGACCGGCGCAGCGTGCGGACGTACCCGTGCACGAACGTGGACGCCGCTCGGGCCTCCTCCGGGTCCACGGTTCCGGACGGCCAGAAACCGACCGCCGTGACCCGGGTGGCGAGCCGTTCCAGGCCCTCGTCGGGATAGCGGGCGGCGACCTCCCGGGCGGTGCACGCGGCGGGCACCGCCCGTCCGGCCAGCCGCAGCCCGTCCACGGCCTCCGACCAGGCCCCCAGGACCCGTTCGGCGGGCGTTCCCCCGTAGAGGTGGTGGCGGGAGCGGCGACGCCGGAGCACCACCACGACGACCGGCGGAGAGACCCCCACCACGACCCCCGCGAACGCCGTCAACCACGCCCACGGCACCGAGACGCCGTCCGCCGAGGGCTCCGGAGGAGGCGTGGTAGGCGGCGGTGAGGTCGGCGCGGCCCCCGGTTGCCGGGCCGTCGCCGGGGCGGGTTGCGGTGTGGGGACGCTGCCCTGCGGGGCCGCCGCCGAGCCCGTCGCGGTGCGGCTTCCCGGGATGACGTCGAACGGCACCCACCCCACCCGGTCGAAGTAGACCTCGCCCCAGGCCACCGCGTCACCCGTACGCACCGTGTAGCTCTGGCCGCCCTCGTTTCCGCCCGGACCGAAACCCACGACGACCCGGCTGGGCAGCCCGGCGGCGCGTGCCATCACCGCGAACGCGCTGGCGAACTGGTCCGGGGTGCCCGCGCCGCGCCGTCCCTCGCCGGGCATCACCAGGAACGCGGCGAGACTGGCGTATCCGTGCCCGCCCCGCGCCCGCACGTCCACCACGTAGTCGCGGCGCAGGTGCTCGGCCAGCCGCACGGCCTGCCGGTAGGGGCTGTCGGCCCCGGCGACGACGGCGGCGACGTCCCTGATCCGGGCGGGCGCGCCCGGCGGCAGTTCCCGGTACCGCTGGAACGCCGGATCGGTGGGCACCGGCGCACCCGCCGCGTCCTCGGGCCGCCAGGCGGGCACGTCCCCGGTCACCGTGTAGGACCGTCCGGCGATGCGGCCCTCCCGGGGCGTCAGGGTGCCCGTCGCCGGGTCGTAGGCGACCGGGAGCCCCGTCACGGTACGCGGATGGCCCACGGCGGGCAGCCACGGGCCGGGCAGGTCGTCGATGCGCAGCGACGCGCGCTGGGGAGTGGTGCGCGGCGGGGCCGGATCCGGCGGCGGCAGCCTGCCCCCGGTCGGCTGGTAGCCGGTCTCCGGCAGCCAGGTGTGGCCGGTGAAGTCCGACAGCGTCACCCACCGCAGCTCCACGGGGTGACCGGCCCGTACCTCCAGCAGCGGCCGGTACGGGCGGGCGGCCCACGCGGGCAGGTAGCTCAGCGGGTTGACGGCCTCGTCGCGTCCGGTCGGCGGCTGCGCGGCCGTCCGGGGATCGGGGGGCGTCGCCGACCACCCGGCCAGCACGGGCGGCCCCACCACCAGCGCGACCAGGGCCAACGCGGCGGCGACCCCGCCGCTGCCCAGCAGCGCCCGTGGCCCCGGGGCCGAGAACTCCGCGCCCGGCATCACCCCCAGCAGCACCGCACCGGAGGCCACCAGCACCGCCACCGCCCCGTACGCGGGCGACCCCGAGGGACCGGCCAGCACCACCGCCCCCGCCAGCAGCAGCACCGGCGGCAGCAGCGCGAGCAGCGGACGCCCCGACCGCAGCGCCAGCCCCCCCGCCACGCCGGTCAGCCACACGCCCGCCAGGGGCAGCGCGAGCGTGTCCACCGTCACCGGCACGGGCGGCGTGGTCGTCAGGATCCGGGCCCCCGAGTGCAGCAGCGCGTCCAGCGCCCCGGGCACCGCGCCCGGCGTCTCCCCGGGCCGCCACGCCGCCACCACGATCAGCGCCGTCAACGGCACCGTCAGCCCGCCCAGGACCGCCTGCACCGCCGCCATCCGCCGCGCGAGCAGCGCCGTGACCGCCACCGCACCCGCCGCCGTCAGGGCCAGCAGCATCCGGACCAGGCCGGCCTCGACGTACCCGGGCGCGAACGCCAGCCCGGCCCCCGCCACGGCACCGGCCAGCGCCGCCCCCCGGACCACGCCCCCGGGGATCACCGCCACTCCCGTACCTCGTCCCATCGCGTCGTGAGTTCCTCGGCGTCCCGGCCGTGCAGCAGGAGCACCCCGGGCACCCGTGCCTGGACGGGCTCCCCGACCGCCGCCGCCACCAGGCCCGCGTAGCAGTCCCGCAGTTCGCCGAACACGGTCAGGTCCGCGTCGCCGAGCGCCGCGCCGACCAGCACCGCCACGTCGCCGGCGGGCCGCAGCCGCAGCAGGCGGCAGGCCCGGGGCACGTCGGCCCGGCCGCCCGGCTCCATCTCCGCCAGCAGGTCCAGCATCGCCCGGCCGTCCGCCCGGCGTCCCCCGGTGAGCTGGAGTTCGCAGGTCAGCCCGGCCCGTGCCGCCGCCGCCAGGATCGACGCCGCCGTCTCCGCGACCTGGTCGAGCGCGTCGCGCCCGGCGGCCCGCTCGTCGGCCAGCACCACGATCCGCGGCCGGGACGTGTCGACGTACTCGCGGACCATCAGCCGCCCGTGCCGTGCCGAGCTGCGCCAGTGCACCTGCCGCAGGTCGTCGCCGGGCACGTGCTCGCGCAGCCCGTGGAAGGTGAGCCCGCCCGCCTGCGCCGCGTCGCCCCGCCCGTCCGGGTCGGGAACCAGCCCCGCCGGGACGGACCGCATCGGGTGCACCCGGGGATGCACCCACACCTTCGTCACCTCGCCGTGGGGCCGTACGGTCGCCGCGAGCCCCAGCGGGTCCACGCGCCCGGCCTCCAGCGGACCGATCTCCAGTACCCCGCGCCGTTCGGCGACGACCTCGTAGGCGGCCTCACCGGCGCGCAGCTCCGCCAGCGCCCGCCGTACCCGGCCGCCCGGCCCGGCCACCCACTCCGCGGCGACCAGCCCCCGCCGCCCGGCCCGCCCGGTGGCGGGGACGGCGGTGACGGTGACGGTCACGGTGTCCCCTGGACGGACGCGACCGGCCGTGACCCGCCGTTCCACGGTGAGGGGTACGGGCCGCCCGACCAGCGCCACCGCGGCCCCGACGGCGAGCAGGCACAGGGCCCCGAGCAGCACCGGCTCCCGGTAGCCCAGCGCGAGACCCGCCAACAGCAGGACGGCGCCCGCCGCCGCGACCACCGTTCCCCGCCGCGTCGGCACGGCGTCAGGCTCGTTCCGGACCGGCGGCCGTCATCCCCGGGCGCGGTGCGGTCGTCGCGTCCACGATCCCGCACAGCACGTCGGCGGCCGTCGTTTCGCGCAGCGCGGCGTCGGGTGAGAGCACCAGCCGATGCGCCCACACCGGACCCACCAGCGCCTTGACGTCCTCGGGGGCCACGAACGGACGTCCGTCGGCCAGCGCGTGCGTCCGCGCGGCGCGGACCAGCGCGACCGTCGCGCGCGGCGAGACCCCCAGCTTCAGGTCCGGGTGCTCGCGGGTCTGCCGCGCCAGCCGCAGCACGTACTCGTACACCAGGTCGTGCACGAACACCCGCTGCGCCAGCTCGCCCATCAGCGCGACACCCCGCGCGTTCGTCATCGGCTCCACGTCGTCGGGCGAGCGCAGCGCGGCTCCCCGCATCAGCGCCAGCTCCGCCGTCGCGTCCGGGTATCCCAGCGACAGCTTCATCAGGAACCGGTCGAGCTGCGCCTCGGGCAACCGGTACGTCCCGTCCATCTCCACCGGGTTCTGCGTGGCGACCACCAGGAACGGGCGGGGCACCGGGTGGCGGACGCCGTCCACGGTGACGTGCCGTTCCTCCATGACCTCCAGCAACGCCGACTGGGTCTTCGGAGACGCCCGGTTGACCTCGTCGGCGATGAGCACGTTCGCGAACACCGGGCCCGGGTGGAACTCGAACTCCCGGGACTCCTGGTTGAAGACGGTCACACCGGTGACGTCGGCGGGCAGCAGGTCGGGGGTGAACTGGACGCGCCGCCAGGTGCCCTCCATCACCGCCGCCAGGCCCCGCGCCAGCGTCGTCTTGCCCACGCCCGGGACGTCCTCGAACAGCAGGTGCCCCTGGGTGAACAACGCCGTCAGCGCCAGCCGGACCACCCCCGGCTTGCCCAGCACGACGCTCTCGATGCTGGTGGCGAGCCGGTCGGCCTCGTCCGCCGCGATGGCGGCCTCGTTCTCGCTGAGCGGCCTGTCGGGTGCGTGCGTGTACGTCGCCGTGCTCACGACGTGCGCCGCAGACCGGTCGCGGGCGGATGGCCGGGGATCTCGCCGGGCTTGCCGTCGTCCGGCCCCGGGTCGATCGGGGTGACGCCCGGCTGCGGACCCGGATCGGGGGCCGGGGCGGTCGGCATCGGGTCGGGCGGCGGGTTGGTCGGCGGCGGGACGCTCGGCGGGGGATTGCTCGGCGGCGGGTTCGACGGCGGCGGAGTGCTCTCCACGACGACCGTGTTGCTCGGCGCGCTCGTGCCGCTGCTGCCGCCCTCCGCGTTGCGCGCCACCACCGTGAACGACCAGCGCCCCGGGGGCATGCTCGCGATGACCAGGGGCGAGCTGCTCGTCGTCCGCGTCGGGTAGCCCTGCCCGCCGCTGTGGTTGGTCGCGGTGACGCTGTAGCTGTCGGCCCCGGGCACCTGGTTCCAGGAGACGGTGACCATGTCGCCACGGACCTCGGCGGTCACGCCGGTCGGCGTCGCGGGCCGGTCGGGCGTGGGCCGCGCCTCCTCCGACTGCGCGAACGGGCCGGTGCCGTACCGGTTGGTGGCCGCGACGCGGAACCGGTACACGCGGCCGTTGGTCAGCCCGGTCACCGTCGTGCCGAGCTGGCCGCCCGGGACCGTCCGCTCGCCGCCGTTCCACGTCACCCGGTAGCTGTCCACCGGCGCGTCGGGGGAGTGCGGCTCGAACCAGGTGAGGCGCACCTGCCGGTCACCCGGGTAGGCCGACACCGGGACGGGCGCGCCCGGCGGGGAGCCCGGCGCGGGCGGCGCGGACGGCGACGGCGACGTGGTGGGCGTGACCGTCGGCTGCCCCGTCGGCCCCCCGGTCGGCCCCGAGGGGGTGGGCACCGGGTTCGGCGGCCGGGTCCGGCCCGGCGGGTCGTCGGGCCGCTGGGTCGGCGGGACGGGACGGTCGCTCGGCGTCGGGGTGTCGCGGGGGCCGGGGCTCGGCTGCGGGGCCGGGGTGCGGTCGCCGCCGATGGTGGACGGGCCCTCGTCCTTGTCGATGACCTTGACCTCGCCGTCGGAGCCGACCACCGCGGCGTTCCGGCCACCGGGGTCGTTGATGAACAGGCTGTTCTCGTGGACCTGGAGTTCCAGCCCGCCCCCGCCGCCGGGGATGGTGATCACGCTGACCTGGCGTCCGCCCGGCTCGTACACCCGGACCCGGCGGCCGTCGGAGTCGGGCACGTACAGCCGCCCGGAGTAGGGGACCGCGGTGCCCGCCCGGGGGTCGGCCAGCCGGGTGACCTCCGCCTTCCCCGTCTTGCCGGGGTCGATCACGTCGTTGACGGACACCACCGCGCGGGCGGCCGGAACGGTCACCGCGGCCAGCGAGCCCGGGGTGCGGTCGGGCAGGGTCGCGCCGGTCAGCGGCACCGGGGAGGCGATCCGGCGGGCCTTGCCGCCCGCCGCCGTCACCAGCTCCCGGCCGCCCCGGTCGACCGCCAGCAGCCCGCGGTCCAGCACCGTGACCGCCAGGTCGCGGCCCGGCCGGGCCACCGGCACCGTCTCGGCCATCACCGGACGGCCCGCCGACACCCGCACGCCGATCGCCGTGCCCTGGCCCGGCGAGGCCACCCACAGCATCCCGTAGGTGTCGAAGTCGCCGCCGACCAGCGGGCCCGGCAGCCGCAGCGACGCACCGGTGGGCTGGAGCGTCGCCGGGTTCACCACCCGGATCTCGCCGGTGACCCGGTCCACGATGAACGCGCCGTGCTCGCCGAGCACGAACCGGAAGTCGCCGCGCGCCCCCACGTCCAGCCGGCCGGAGAACCCGAGGGACTTCAGGTCCACGGAGGTGACCCGCCCGGTGACCAGGTCGTGCAGGATCAGGTAGCGGTCGTTCTGGGTGACGCGGACCCGGTTGCCCCGTGAGTCGATCACCGGCTGCCGCAGGTCGACCCGGCCGGTCTGCGCGTTGACCCGGCTCACCTGCGCGCCCTTGCTGCTCCACAGCCAGACGCTGCCGTCGTGGACCTTGGCGGCGCGGCCGAGGGCGCCGACGCCGAAGACGGTGGCGACCAGCGCGAGCGCGAGCGCGGCGACCGTTCCGGCGGACGCGCCGCGGCGAATGCGGAGCCCTATGACGGCGATGCGATCCCTCACGGAACTCCTTCCGCTCCCCTCTGGTCTTTTGCGGTGCGCTGCGCGCTGCGCGATGACACGCATGATCGGAGACAGCAGGAAACGGGATTGAGATTAACCCAGCACGTCGGATACGTAAACGGATGAGTCACTTCGTGACCACTCCGTTTGAGTGCTCACGAATATGCAGGTCAGTGTCGTTTCCGGGGTGTTGTGCCAGCCTGTACGAGTCAGTTCGGGGCTGTCCGGGACAGGACGGGCGGCCCCCGCGCCGGCCGTCGCGCCGGGCCTGAGAGAATCACGCCGATGTATCGACTCCTGTTCTCCCTGGTCCTGACCCGAATGCCGGCGGAGGCCGTGCACCGCGCGACGCTGCGGGCGCTGCGGCTGGTCCAGTCGGTGCCCGGCCTGCCGTGGCTGCTGCGGCGGCTGCTCGCGCCGCGCGATCCGGCCCTGGCCGTCCGCGCCCTCGGGCTGACGTTCCCCGGGCCGCTGGGGCTGGCCGCCGGGTTCGACAAGGACGCCGAGGCGTACGAGGCGCTCGGCGCGTTCGGGTTCGGCCATGTCGAGATCGGCACCGTCACCGGGCAGGCGCAGCCCGGCAACCCCGCGCCACGGCTGTTCCGGCTGCCCGCCGACCGGGCGGTCATCAACCGGATGGGCTTCAACAACCACGGTTCCGAGGCCGCCGCCGCCCGCCTGCGGCGCCGCCGTCCCGGCACGGTCGTGGGCGTCAACATCGGCAAGACCAAGGCGGTGCCCGAGGAGGAGGCGACCGGCGACTACGTGGCCGGCGCCGAACGCCTCGCCCCGTACGCCGACTACCTCGTCGTCAACGTCAGCTCCCCCAACACGCCCGGCCTGCGCAACCTCCAGGCCGTCGAGCGGCTCGGGCCCCTGCTGCGGGCGGTGCGCGAGGCCGCCGACCGGTCGAGCCCCCGCCGTGTCCCGCTGCTGGTCAAGATCGCTCCCGACCTCGCCGACCAGGACGTCGACGCCGTCGCCGACCTGGCGCTCGAACTCGGCCTGGACGGGATCATCGCCACCAACACCACGTTGTCGCGCGCGGGCCTGGCCAGCGACCCCGCGCTGACCGCCGAGGCGGGCGGCCTGTCCGGCGCGCCGCTGAAGGACCGCTCGCTGGAGGTGCTGCGCAGGCTGCGCGCCCGCGTCGGCGACCGCCTGGTGCTGGTCTCGGTCGGCGGTGTCGAGACCGCCGACGACGTGTGGGAACGGATCCGCGCCGGGGCCACCCTCGTCCAGGGCTACACGGGGATGATCTACGGAGGCCCGCTGTGGGCCCACCGGGTCCACCGTGACCTGTCCCGGCGGCTGCGCGGCAGCGCCTTCGCGACCCTGCAGGACGCCGTCGGCCCCCGCTAGGCGGGGCCCGGCTCGAAGAACCCGTCCGCGACCAGCTCCGGCAGCACCGCGTCCACGTGCGCGCGGACCTGCTCGGCGGGGAGCCCCATCAGCTCCGCGATGGCGTCCACGAGCGGGAGCAGCGGCATGGTGCCGTCGCACACCCCGGCCAGGGCCGCCTCCACCGTGCCGACCCCGGCCGCCCGCCGCAGCCCGCCGGTCTGCCGCAGCACGATCCGCTCGGGGTCCTCCGCGCCCGGCGGGCCGATCTGCTCCTGCACGATGTCCACAGCCGTCCGCAAGCCCTGTGCACAACCTGTGGAAAACCTGCGGGCGGCGGCCATCCCGTCCAGGACCCGTTCCACGTACGCGCCCACCGGCTGGTCCACGGCGTGCCGCAGCTCCTCGACCCGGACGACGGGGTCGTCGGCGTCGCTGCGGCGCAGGGTGATCCACCCGAAGCCGACCCCGGTGACATCCTGCCGGTCGAAGTAGTCGAGCCACCGCTCGTACCGTGCCGCGTACTCGGGCGTCCCCACCTCGCAGGAGTCCCGCAGCCACAGCTCGGCGTACTCGGCGGGGTCCTGGACGTCACGCTGGACGATCCACGCGTCGCACCCCGGCGGGACCCACGCGCCGACCCGCTCGTCCCACGGTGTCCCCTCGACATGCAGCCAGTTCGCGAGCATCTGGCACCAGCCGCCCTCGGTCAGCAGCGCCGGAGCCTCCGCCACGAGCCGACGGCACACCTCGTCGCCCGGCAGCCCCGCCTCCCGGTACGTCAGCCCGCCGCCGGGTGAGATCACGAACGGCGGATTGGACACCACCAGGTCGAACCGGCGCCCCTCAACCGGCGAGAACAGCGAGCCCTCGAGCAGTTCCACGTCCTCCACCCCGGACAGCGCGAAGCTCATCCGGGCGAGCCGCAGCGCGCGGGGGTTCACGTCGGTCGCGGTGAGCCGGGTGGCGCGGTCCGCCAGGTGCAGCGCCTGGACTCCACAGCCCGTCCCGAGATCGAGTGCGTTGTCCACAGGTCTGTGGACAACGAGCTGGGCGAGGTTCGCCGACGCGCCGCCCACGCCCACGACGTGGTCGGGCCGCAGCACCACCGCGGAGCCCGGCCGCGCCTTGAGATCGGAGACCACGTGACCGCGATGCCCGCCGTCCGCCGCCTCGACCGGCTCGACGTGCAGCAGCGCCCGTACCTCGCCGCCGGACCGCTCCGCCAGCCCGGCCGCCACGAGGTCCGCCGCGCCGGGAACCGCCTTCTCGGGCACCGGCACCTGCACCCAGAACAACCGGGTCAGGGCCTCCAGCGGGGAACCCCCGGACGTGGCCCCCC
>DATADI010000415.1:0-18556 GCA_036258615.1 Thermomonospora sp.
GGCGCGGCCCGCCGGGGGCCGAGGGTTCCGCGGCGGGCCGGGCGTGTCGTGCACCCGAAGTCGGTGCACCTGCAATCACCGGATACACTTGGAGTCTCCGCAGCGAGCGTGTCGCCGCCGTACAAGACCACGTACCGAGCCGGGCGCAAAACGGGTACGGTTGTATCCGAGCTGACGCACGGCTGAGGTAGGCGTCAGTGCGTGTGGCGTACGCGAGCGTAGATGGGACGCAAAGGTCCTGACCATCGAGGGGGTCGAGCCATGGGGCGCGGCCGAGCCAAGGCCAAGCAGGTGAAGGTTGCCCGCCAGCTGAAGTACAACAGCGGCGGCACGGATCTCGACCGCTTGAAGGAGGAGCTGGGAGTCCCTTCGTCGAACCACCACGACCCCTATGAAGACTCCTACGACGATCTCGTCGACAAGTACTCCGACTTCGCCGACGACGATTCCCGTGAGGACGACACTCCGGGGCGCTGAGCCGCCCGCGTGACGCGGCCACTGCTCCGCCGGACCGGTGGGGCGGTGGCCTTTGTCACGTGTGGTGACTTTCGGGTGACCGGTCGCCAGGTGATCGTCATGGCCCGGTCAGGGCCCGCCGGACCCCGGGCTCCCGTGGCCCGAGGAACCGTGGCGCGGGCCGCCGTGCGACGTCGGCGAGCGCCTTGAACGCCGCGAGCCCCTCGCGGACGTACTGGTAGCGGGTCGTGGTCGCGTACTCGCCCATGGTGTCATGCCCCACGCCCTGGACCTCCAGGCCCGCCGCCCGGCACAGCGTCACCGCCCTGGGCAGGTGGAACGTCTGCGTGACCACCACGGCCCGGTCCACCCCGAAGATCCGCCGGGCCCGCACGCACGAGTCCCAGGTGTCGAACCCGGCGTAGTCCCGGATGATCCGCTCCCCGGGCACCCCGCGTCGCCGCAGGTCCTCGTACATCACCGTGGGCTCGTCATAGGACCGGCGGCTGTTGTCCCCCGACACCAGCACCGCCCGGACCCTGCCCTCCCGGTACAGCCGGGCCGCCACCTCCAGCCGCCCGGCCAGGAACGGCGACGGCCGGTCGCCCCACGCCGCCGCCCCCAGCACCAGCGCCACCGGCGCGGGCGCGACCTCCTCCACCGACCTGCGGTACGGCGCCGACTCCGCGTGCACCCACGCCGTCGGCACCAGCACCCCGTACCCGCACAGGGCCACCCCGATCACCCCGGGCCCCACCCAACGCCGCCACCGCAAGATCACACCCGATAGACGCCCGGCACCCCTCGAGGGTTTCCGCCCCGCGCCTCTCCGCCGCCCGCGTCGGATCGGCGGGTGGTCAGGACAGGTGGGTCCGGCCGGTGCCTTCGGTGATCTCGCCGAGGATCCAGGCGGGGACGTCGCGGTCGGCCAGGAGGCGGAGGGCGGCGTCGGCGGTGTCGGGGGCCACGACGGCGGCCATGCCGACACCGAGGTTGAAGGTCTTGTCCATCTCCGGCTGCGGGATGTCGCCGTACGCCTGGAGGAGCGCGAAGATCGCCGGAGGGGTCCACGACGCGCGGCGCAGGTGGGCGTCCACGGTGCCGGGGAGCGAGCGGGCCAGGTTGGCGGCCAGGCCGCCGCCGGTGATGTGGGCGAACGCGCGGACACCGCCGGTGCGGGCCAGGGCCAGGCAGTCCTGGGCGTAGATGCGGGTCGGCGTCAGCAGTTCCTCGCCGAGGGGGCGGCCCAGCTCGTCCGGGGCGGAGTCCAGGGTGAGGCCGCTGTGGGCCAGCACGTGCCGGACCAGCGAGTAGCCGTTGGAGTGGATGCCCGAGGAGGCCATGGCCAGCACCACGTCGCCGGGGCGGACGCGGTCGGGGCCCAGCAGCTCGTCGGCCTCCACGACGCCGGTCGCGGCTCCCGCGACGTCGAACTCGTCGGGCTCCAGCAGGCCCGGGTGCTCGGCGGTCTCGCCGCCGACCAGGGCGCAGCCCGCCAGCGCGCACGCCTCGGCGATGCCGCCCACGAGGTCGGCGATCCGCTCGGGGACGACCTTGCCGCACGCGATGTAGTCGGTCATGAACAGTGGCTCGGCCCCGCAGACCGCCAGGTCGTCCACCACCATGCCGACCAGGTCGTGCCCGATCGTGTCGTACACGCCCAGGCGGCGGGCGAGATCGACCTTGGTGCCGACGCCGTCGGTGGAGGTCGCCAGGAGGGGCCGCCGGTACTTCGTCAGGGCGGAGGCGTCGAACAGCCCGGCGAAGCCGCTGGCGTCGTCGACCACCTCGGGCCGCCGTGCCCTGGCGACCCGGGCCCTCATCAGTTCGACCGCCCGCTCACCGGCGGCGATGTCCACCCCGGCGGCCTCGTACGTGCTCATCGCCCCGCTCCGCTCGCCGTCACTTCTTCCCGGCCTCTTCGAGGAGGTACTTGCCGCGCGAGTCCTCCTCGACCGGGATCGGGTACTCGCCGTCGAAGCAGGCGCGGCACAGCCGGTCCTTGGCGATCCGGGTGGCGGAGATCAGGGCGTCCAGGGAGATGAAGCCGAGGGAGTCGGCGCCCAGCGAGGCCCGGATCTCCTCGACGTTCAGGTTCCCGGCGATCAGCTCGGCGCGGGTGGCGAAGTCGATGCCGTAGAAGCACGGCCAGGCCACCGGCGGGCTGGAGATCCGGACGTGGACCTCGGCCGCCCCCGCCTCACGGAGCATCGCCACGATGGCCCGCTGGGTGTTGCCCCGCACGATCGAGTCGTCCACCACCACCAGGCGCTTGCCCGCGATGGCCTCGCGCAGCGGGTTCAGCTTGAGGCGGATGCCGCGCTGGCGGATGGTCTGGGACGGCTGGATGAACGTCCGGCCGACGTAGCTGTTCTTGACGAGGCCCTGGCCGTACGGGATGCCGGACTGCTCGGCGTACCCGATCGCGGCGGGCGTGCCCGACTCGGGCGTCGGGATCACCATGTCGGCCTCGACCGGGTGCTCCTTCGCGAGGAGGCGGCCCACCTCGACCCGGGTGGACTGCACGTTGCGGCCCGCGATGGTGGTGTCGGGACGGGCCAGGTAGACGTACTCGAACAGGCAGCCCTTCGGCCGCGGCTCGGCGAACCGCTGCGACCGCAGCCCCCGCTCGTCGATCGCGATCATCTCGCCGGGCTCGATCTCCCGGACGAACTGGGCGCCGACGATGTCCAGCGCGGCGGTCTCGGACGCCACCGCCCAGCCCTGGCGGGTCTCGCCGCCGTGCCCGGCGTGCCCGGCGACCGGCAGCCGGCCCAGCACCAGCGGCCGGATGCCCTCGGGGTCGCGGGCGGCGTACAGGGTCTGCTCGTCCATGAAGACCAGCGAGTACGCGCCCCGGGTCACCGGCAGGATCTCGGCCGCCGCCGCGAACGGGCCGCCCGGCCGGGTGGCCAGCAGCGCGGTGAGCACCTCGGTGTCGGAGGTGCCGGTCAGGCCGGTGCCGGAGGCCAGCCGGGCGGCCAGCTCCGGGGTGTTGATCAGGTTGCCGTTGTGGGTGAGCGCCAGCCCCCCGGCCTCGGTGGACCGGAACGTGGGCTGGGCGTTCTCCCAGGTCGGGGACCCGGTGGTGGAGTAGCGGCAGTGCCCCACCGCGACGTGGCCGCGCAGCGTGTTCAGCACCGACTCGTCGAAGACCTGCGCCACCAGGCCCATGTCCTTGAAGACCACGATGCGGTCGCCGTCGCTGACCGCGATGCCGGCCGACTCCTGCCCTCTGTGCTGCAGCGCGTACAGCCCGTAGTAGGTGAGCTTGCTCACCTCCGCCCGCGTGGCCTCGTCCGGGGGGACCCAGACGCCGAAGACCCCGCAGGCGTCCTGCGGGCCGCGGTCGGAGGGGTCGAGGTCGTGGCTCAGTCTTCCGTCACCTGGAGACACGCAGGTCAGTCTAAATGCCCGCATCACCTGCTCTGACGGAGAGGTGACCCGGGACCCCTGTTTGCTCAGCCTGGAACCGACCTTTGCCCCTGGAGACCGCGTTACGGACGCGCCGAACGGGAACCTGGACTGTGACGTGCGTCCGCGCCCGTCACAGCTCCCCTGGAGGTTTCCCGCGATGACCGTCCCCGGCTACCAGCGCCACTACGCCCCCGTGCGGCCCCGCCGCAACGGGATGGCGGCGACCTCGCTCGTCCTCGGACTGGTGGGGCTGCCCGCGCTGCTGCTGTGCGGGCTGGGGCTGCCGATGGCGCTGGCCGGGCTGGTGCTGGGCATCCTGGCGGCCTCCCGCAACGCGGGCCGGGGCCTGGCCATCGCCGGGATCTGCGCCTCGATCCTGACCATCCTGGTGGGCGCCCTGGCGATCTTCTGGCTGCTCAGCCAGGCCGCCGAGTGCGCCGACCCGGACCGCTACCCCAGCGAGGCCGACCGGCAGCGCTGCGTGGAGCACGAGTTCCCGTTCGCGCGGTCGGGGCGCACGCCCTAGCCGGGGACGGGCAGCAGCGCGGACAGGTCGGCGCGGGGGCCGCTGGCGCGGACCAGGCCCTCCTTGACCGCCTCGGCCCAGCCGAGCCGCCCGGTCGCCAGGCGGATCCAGGTGAGCGCGTCGGTCTCCACGACGTTCGGCGGGGTGCCCCGGGTGTGCCGAGGGCCTGCGACGCACTGCACGGCGGCGTACGGTGGGATGCGCACCTCCACGGACCGGCCGGGCGCCTCGGCGGCGAGCCGGTCGAGGAGGACCCGCACCGCCGCCCGCAGCAGCGGCCGGCCGGGCTCGGCCCCTCCGTCCAGCGCGTCCAGCACGGCGTCCAGGGCGGCCAGGCGGAGTGCGGCGGGCTCGTCGGGGCCCTCGTAGGGGGCCCGGCCCAGCGCGGCGAACTGCTCGTCGAGCACCGCACGGGTGAGAGGTTTCCGGGACATCGGCACCGACGTTACCCGGACCACCTGCCCCGCATGGCCGTCCCGCGTCACGGTGAGACGGTAGAAAAGGACCGTCGCTGGCAGGGAGCCAGGAGAAAGACGCCCTATGGCTGGAGAGAGAGCACGGAGGTTCGCCCGATGCCCCAGGCCCGGCCGCTGGAGCCCGCAGATCCCGAGAGCCTCGGCCCGTACCGGATCACCGGACGGCTCGGCGAGGGCGCGCAGGGCGTGGTCCTCCTCGGCCACGGCCCGGACGGCACGCCGGTGGCGGTGAAGCTGCTGCACGCCACGCTCAGCGACGACCACCTCGCCCGTTCCCGGTTCATCCGCGAACTGGAGGTCGCCAAGCAGGTCGCCACGTTCTGCACCGCCGCCGTGCTGGACGCCGACGTGGCGGGCGACCGGCCCTACATCGTCAGCGAGTACGTCGAGGGGCCGTCCCTGGCGGGGCTGGTCTCCGCCGAGGGGCCCCGGGGACGCACCGCGCTGGAACGCCTCGCGGTCGGCACGGCCACCGCGCTCACCGCGATCCACCGCGCCGGGGTGGTGCACCGGGACTTCAAGCCCGCCAACGTCCTGCTCGGCAACGACGGCCCCCGGGTGATCGACTTCGGGATCGCCCGCGCACTGGACGCCGGGGGCCTGACCGTGGTGGGACGGGTGCCCGGCACGCCCGCCTACATGGCGCCCGAACAGCTCGGCGGGGTCGAGGTGGGGCCCGCCGCCGACGTCTTCTCCTGGGGCGCCACGATGCTGTACGCCGCGACGGCGCGGCTGCCGTTCGGGGACGACTCGGTGCAGGCGGTCATCCAGCGGATCCTGTACGACGACCCCGACCTGAGCGCCCTGCCGCCCTCGCTGCGCGGCATCGTCGGCGACGCCCTGTCCAAGGACCCCGCCCTGCGGCCCACCGCCCGCCGGCTCCTGGACCGCCTGCTGGGCCAGGACAGCCCGGTCAGCGGCATGCCCGCACCCATGGTCGCCGAGGCCCGCACCCTCGCCGCCGACCGCCCCGCCCTCCCGGCCCCCACTCCCGCGGATCCGGTGTCGCCCGCCCTTCCCGCGGCGCATTCCGCCGAGGCGCCACCGCCTGTCGTGCCGGGACTCGGTGAACGGGCGGGCGGCGCGCATCCCGTCGATGCGGGGCCGCCGACCGCGCCGCTGAGCCCGGCCGATCCCGGGCATCTCGCGCAGCCTGGGCAGGTGCCTCCACCGGCCGTGGGGGGCGCCGGCGTTCCTCCGGCGCGTCCCGGGGAGCTGCTGCCGCGGGCCGGTGGGTACGCGGATGCGGCCGACCTTCAGCGGACGGCGGTTTTCACCGGCTTCGGGGAGGCGGAAGGCGGCCGGGAGCCCGGTGCGCAGCAGCCGCTCATCCCCTGGGAGCAGCCGGAGAACTGGACGCCGCAGCCCGGGTACGCGCCACCGGCCGCCCCGCGGCCCGCCGCCGGGCGTGGCGGCGGGGCGAACCGGCCGCTGGGCGTGCTGGTCTCGCTGGCGGTGGGCGTGCTGGCGGGGGCGGCGATCATCGTTCTGGTGCTGTGGCCGCAGATGCGGGACTCGGGCAAGGACACCGGTCCCACCGGCACCGGCGGTCCCGTCGCCGACGACCGGCCGGTGACGACCGTTCCGGAGGCGTTCGCGGGCACCTGGCAGGGCATGGCCGTCAACCCGCAGCGGGGCGCCTCGTTCCCCATCCAGGTCACCTTCGAGGCGGGGCGGACGACCGCGCAGGCCCGGTACCCGCGCGGCTGCGCCTGCACGCTCACGCTGACGCGCGGCACCGGGTCGCGGCTGGAGATGACGCTGCGGCCCGTTCCGCCGTGCCGGTCGGTCACCGCCGGGGACGTGGTGGTCACCCGCAAGCCCGGCGGGGGGCTCGACTACGCCTGGGCCAGGGCGGGGACGGCGCTGCGCTACCGGGCCGACCTGTCACGGAGCTGAGAAGTCCGTACCGCAAGGTTATGTCCGGGTTCGGACGCAATCAGCGGTTTACATCCACTACCGTTCCCTTCTGTCATCCCCTCTCGCTCCTGATCGTCCCCCGCGATCTCCCCCCGACAGAAGGAGTCCCCCCTTGCGGGTCGCCACCCGAAGGCTGCTGGTCGCCGCCGCCGTCGCGACGGGCGTGGGCGCCGCCACCGCCGCCGTTCCCGTGCTCGCCGAGCCGGAGACCGTTCCGGTCCAGGTCGCCGCGAACGGCACGCCGGTGCCCGGCCAGTACATCGTCACGCTCAAGCCCGGCGCGTCCACCTCCGTGGAGGCCGGCAAGGTCCGCGCCGCCGACGTGCGCCGCTTCGACGGGCTGCTGAACGCGTTCGCCGCCCGGCTCACCTCCGACCAGCTCGCCAAGCTGCGGCGCAGCGGCAGGGTCGCGGCCATCGAGCAGGACCAGGTCGTCAAGATCAGCACCGTGCAGCGCGCCCCGCTGCCGTGGGGGCTGGACCGCATCGACCAGCGGGGCCGCGCCCTGTCGAAGTCGTACACCTACACCTCGACCGGCAAGGGCGTGACCGCGTACGTCATCGACACCGGGATCGCCACCGGCCACGCGCAGTTCGGCGGCCGGGCCCGCAGCGTGTGGGCCGCACCGCGCTTCAATGGCGACGGCCGTGACCTCAACGGGCACGGCACGCACGTCGCCGGGACCATCGGCTCCCGCCACCACGGCGTGGCCAAGGGCGTGCAGATCGGCTCCCTGCGGGTGCTGGACCGCAACGGCGAGGGCCGGATGTCGGACGTCATCCTGGCGATGCAGTGGCTGCAGAAGCACGCCCGCAAGCCCGCCGTCGCCAACCTGTCGCTGACCGGCCCCGAGTTGAAGGCCGCCGACGACGCCGCCGCCCGGCTGGCCGCGTCCGGCGTCACGGTGGTCGCCGCCGCGGGCAACGGGGACGGCGCGAGCCGCGGCTACGACGCCTGCCACTTCTCCCCGGCGGGCGCCCCGGCCACGATCACGGTGGGCGCCACCACGGGCGCCGACCGGCGTACCCCGTGGTCGAACTTCGGGCGCTGCGTGGAGATCCACGCCCCCGGCTCCGGCATCCCGTCCACCTGGCCGGGCGGCGGCTCCCGCGTGCTGGACGGCACCTCGATGGCCGCGCCGCACGTGGCGGGCGTCGCCGCGCTGCTGCTGTCGAAGCGGCCGAAGATGCGGCCCGCGGACGTGAGCACCTGGCTGATCCAGAACTCCACCAAGAACAGGCTGGGCGGGCTGCCCGGCGGGACGCCCAACCGCCTGCTGTACAAGGCCGGTCTGTGAACGCGGTCACGTAGGATGGCGCGGCCCCCCTGGTGAAGGCCGAGACGAGAGCGCTTCTTCGGGGCGATAGTCACTCCAGGTGCCCAAGGGGTTTAATCTTGGCGAAGCGCAGAACGCCGAATCCCGCGGCACCGTTCGTCCCGGGAACCGGGGACCCACCTTCACCAGGGGTGAACTCGCGGCCCCACCCGGGGCCGTGACAGGGCCGACCTCCCGGCCCGAACCCGTCAGCTAACCCGGTAGGCGATCGAGGAGAGGAGAGGACGTGGAGACCCCTCACTCCACCCGTGACACTTCCGTGCCGCGCCGGCGCTTCCGGCGCGTGGCCCTGGGCATCACGGCGGTCGCCGGGGTGCTCGCGCTGACCTCCGCCGCCGCGCAGCCGTCGGTGGCCGCCGAGCCCAGCGGCTCGGAGAAGGTCGCCAAGCTGACCAAGCAGATCAAGGCGCTGGAGAAGGAGTACGGGGGCAACCTCGAACAGCTCC
Organism: Thermomonospora sp.; assembly: GCA_036258615.1. Taxonomy (GTDB): domain Bacteria; phylum Actinomycetota; class Actinomycetes; order Streptosporangiales; family Streptosporangiaceae; genus Thermomonospora. The sequence goes on from DATADI010000415.1 coordinate 8,578, forward strand.
GCGACGCCCGCAAGCAGGCCAAGGACGCCCTGGAACGCGCGAAGGACCTCCGCAAGGACCTCGACGCCGCGCACGCCCTGGTCGCCCAGCTCGCCGCCACCCAGTACATGACCAACGGGGTGGAGCCGACGGTCCAGATCCTCACCAGCGACAACCCCGGCGACGTGCTCGGCAACGCGTCGCTGGCCCGGCACCTGTCGCAGAGCCAGGCCACCAAGGTCCGGCAGATCGCCACCCTGGTCGCCCAGCAGGACCAGGCCCGCAGGACCGCCGAGCAGAAGATCGACCAGCTCGAGAAGGACATCAAGGACATCGCCAAGGAGCGCGAGCGGGTCAAGCTGCTGCTGAAGAAGTACAAGCCGGAGTCCCCGATGGTCGGCTCGGGCGGCATGACCGCCCGCATGATCAAGGTCCGGGACGAGATCGAGGAGGAGTTCGGCCCGTTCCCGGTCATCGGCTGCACCCGCCCCGGCGACCCCCTCGACCACGGCGTCGGCAAGGCGTGCGACTTCATGGAGAGCACCGGCGGCTCCATGCCCTCCTCGTCCCGCCTGGCCCACGGCGACGCGGTCTCCGCCTACGCCATCAAGCACGCCTCCCGCCTGGGCATCAAGTACATCATCTGGAAGCAGCGCATCTACGACGTCCGCAGCAGCGGCGGCTGGAAGATGATGTCCGACCGCGGCAGCATCACCCAGAACCACTTCGACCACGTCCACATCTCGGTCTTCTAGCCCCGCCGGTGCGCTGCGCGAGCGCCTCGACCCTCTCGGCGGGACGGCCGACGTGGTCGAGCACGCCCGCGCCGAGGGCAAGCCCGTGGACGTCATCTGGCCCGAAGGCCCAACGCGCCTAGCCTCGGCTCGGCGGGTGGGGGTGCAGGCCGCCGATCACCATGGCGGTGAGGCGTTGGTAGCTGGTCTCCAGATCCTCTGGGAGGCCGAAGCCGCCGGCGGCCTCCAGGACCGCGAAGCCGTGGACGGCCGAGCGGAAGCAGCGTGCGGCGTGGACGAGGTCGGCACCCGCCAGGTCGTACCCCCGCAGAACGGCCAGGATGACGTCCAGCAGCCGTTGTGAGGCCGCCTGGAGGCGGGGGTCGGGGTCGGGTGCCTGCTCCATGGCCGCGTAGCGGCCGGGATGGTCCACCACGTACGAGCGGTAGGCCCGCATCAGGGCTTGTACGGCGTCGTCGCGGGAGCGTCCCAGCGCGGCGGTGGTGAGGCGTTCGGTGAGTTCGTCCAGGACCCGCAGGGTCAGGAGTCTGCGCAGCTCGGCCAGGTTGCGGACGTGCTTGTAGAGCGACGGTGTCGCCACGCCCGCACGGGCGGCGACGGCCGCCAGGGTGAGGACGGCCGGGCCTTCCTCGTCCACGAGGGCGATGGCGGCGTCCACCACGCCCTCGGGCGACAGCCCCACGCGCGGCATCAGGCGGTCTCCGTGCGCCGGGCGGCCAGGAACTCCAGCACCGCGGCCGTGGTCTCGGCGGGGAACTCGGCGTGCGGGTAGTGGCCCGCGCCCTCGATGACCAGCGTCCGGCTCTGCCCGCCCAGCTCGGCGGCGATGGTGGCGGCCTCGGCGCGCGGGTCCTTGAAGTCGGGGCTCTTGCCGCCCATGACGATCAGCGCCGGCGCGGTGACACGGGCCAGCCGGCCCGCCAGGGATTTCTTGTCGTCCAGGCCGATCGCGGCGACCGCCCGCATCCGGCCGCGCGTCCCGGCCTTGACGGCCTTGAGGTGGTCGGCGAAGTCGGCGGGCTTGGGGCCCTTGTGCAGCGACTTGTAGTACATGGCCCACAACGCGGTGTTGCTCAGGACGACCCTGGCCAGCGCGCGCATCAGGGGGTTCATCGAGACGGGGCGGGTGAACGCCTCCAGGAGCACAAGGCCGTCCACCAGTTCGGGTTCCTCGGCGGCGAGCCACACGGCGGTGCCCCCTGAGAACGAGTGGCCGACCACGGCTGCGGGGCCGCCCAGGTGCCGGATCAGCGCTGCCAGGTCACGGCCGGAGGCGGCGTTGTCGTAGGCGTCCCATTCGGCGCTGGACTCACCGTGACCTCGCAGGTCGGCGGTGGCGACCCGGTACCCGGCGGCGGTCAGCTCCGGGGCCAGACGGCGGTAGACCGCCCGCACGTCGCCCATCCCGGGCAGCAGGACGACCAGCGGGCCGTCACCGGTCACGTCGTAGGCGATCCGTCCGCCGGGCAGGTCGAGGTACTGGGTCATCGCCGTCTCCTTAATGGTGATAGCTAGAAAGCTAATCTCATTAGCCAGCACTGTCAAGGAGCCCGCCTCGATGACCCGAGGTCGCGGTCAGGGAGTGATGAGCTTCGTGACGTCGGGGGCGTAGACGGTCATCCAGTGCGGGCGCAGCCGGTAGTAGACCACCTCGTTGTCCCAGTCGAAGGCGTCCTCGCCGTAGAAGTCCTGGAAGTACGCGAGCAGTTCGGGCCAGTCCGTGGCCGGTTCGCCGTCCGTGGGGTTGAGGATCTCCACGGTGCCGTGCGTGAACACGCCGAGGTCCTCGCCGCGCATGTGCGCGACGCTGGCGGCGGGACGGGCGGCGAGGTGCCGGGCCTTGGCGGCGTCGCGCGCCGTACCGAAGTGCCATCTGCCATGCAGGAAATGCCCGTCCACGCCGCTGATCCGCGGCTCACCCTTCGCCGTCACGGTGGACAGCGCGAGCGTGCACATGCCGGTGAGGACCTGGGTGAGCTGCTTCGCGGTCAGGGTGCGTTCGGTGACGATCGAGCGCAGATGCGTGGTGGAACGGGACAGGGAGGCGTCGAGCAGGGCTTGCAGCTCGTTGAGTTCTTCCGGTGTCTCTCGCATCGCGCCACTGTAACCGCGGCCGATCATGCCGACGGCAACGGTTTCCGCAGGTCGGCGTGTGCTATGGGGTGGGTGGATGGCGCCGGTGCCTCGGTCTCCGGCGTGACGGGTCAGCGGAGCAGCGCTCCGCGCAGGGTGATGCCGTGCCGTGTGCGCAGCCGCCGCAGCTCCCATATCGCCACGGCGGTGACGGACAGCGGGGCTCCCAGGAGGAAGGCCATCCGCACCCCGAACGGCACACTGTCGTAGGTGCCCCGGAAGACGTCGAAGAGGGCGACCTCCCACACCAGCAGCGTCGCGAGCAGCGGTGGGACCGTCTCGTGGAGGTCCGCCGTCCGGAAGACGTGCACGAGCGACTGGGCGATGCCGTAGAGGCCGAAGGGGGCCAGCCACAACGCGAAGGCGCCCAGGGCGAACAGCAGCGCCACCCGCCAGGGCGACGCCGTCCAGTCCGTCTCCTCGGTTACGTAGCCCAGCCCCGTGAGCAGCCTCGGTACGGCGATCGTGACGACCAGCGCGAGCAGCGCCCCGGCGGGCTTGACCGCGCGGCGCAGGAACAGACCCCGGTTGGGTGGGCGGGCCGCGGCGATGAACGCGGCGACGGCGATCGGGAAAGTCACCCCCAGCGTGATGAGAGTGGTACGGATCTGGGCGAAACGGTCGTCCACCACGGCGTCGGCGTCCGACGCCAGCCCATAGGACAAAAGCATCCAGGTGACCGCGACCAGGCCGACGATCGTCCGCACGACCTGCACCTTCTTCACCACCGGGTCGTGCACCCGGTCCGGCCGGGACGGCGTGAACACCGCACGCCCCGCAGCGATCGGATTGACGAGACTTCCGAAGGTCCGCCGGCGCGCCGGGACCGGCGGCCACGGGCCCGCCGGCGGTACGGGCGGCCAACCCGGTTGCGGCGGTTGCGGCGGTGGTCCTCCGTAGGGATTCCACGGCGCTCCGCCCCAGCCCCCGCTGCCGCTTCCGCTCATCCCCGCGTCCTTCCGATCGCCCAGAGGTCACGAGGAGAATACGCAGATCTCAGCGTATGAAGGCGCGTTTCGCCGCTGCGGTTTCGCGGTGCGGGGCTACGGGGTGAAGGTACGGAGAAGTGCGGTGTGGAGGGGCAGCCACGTGGCGTTCGGGCAGCGTGAAACCAGCTCGGCTGGAGAAGTCCACTCGGCTTGGTCGCATTCGGAGTCCGGATGCGGACGGGTCGGCTCGCCAGTGCCTGCAAGGCGGGCCCCGTAGAACGCCATGAAACCCCGGGACGGATAGCGGTAGTCGGGTGGGGGAGCGTCCAGCAGGGTGATCTTCTGGCCGCCCAGGAGAGTCAACCGAGCGGCGTCCAGCAGCAGGCCGGTCTCCTCGGCCAGTTCGCGGGCGGCGGTCGTACGAGGGGACTCGCCGGGGTCCACGTGGCCGCCGGGAACCTCCCAGCCTCGGCCGGGGCGGTCGACGTGGGTCAGGAGAAGGCGGTCACGAGAGTCGAGCACCAGGGCGAACGCCGACGTGACGGTGTGCCCCTCGGGGACGGCGTCGCAGAGGAGGACGTCCATCCGGTGCGGGACGGGGAGCCAGGGGGCGGTCAGGGTGTCCAGGACGGTCGGGGTCATGACCGGCGGGCGCCGGTGAGGGCCTCGTGGGCGATGGCGTCGCGTTCGGCGGCCTCGCGCCGGGCGGCCTCCTGTTCGGCGGCCTCGCGGGCGTCGTAGGCGGCGCGGGCGGCGGCGATCTCGTTCTGGTGGTCCTCGGTCCAGGTGACCAGCGCGCGGATGGTGGCGTGCAGGGTCGTGCCGAGCGGGGTCAGCGCGTAGTCCACCCGGGGCGGCACCGTCGGGTGCACGGTGCGGCTGACCAGGCCGTCGCGTTCGAGGTGGCGCAGGGTGCGGGTGAGCATGCGCTGGCTGATCCCGTCGATGCGGCGGCGCAGTTCGGTGAAGCGCAGGCTGCGCCGGTCGAGCAGGGCGATCACCAGCAGCGACCACTTGTCGGCGACCCGGTCGAGGATCTGCCGGACCTCGCAGTCCTCGCGGGTGTCCCACTGGAGGACGTCGTAGTCGCCGGTATCACGGCAGTAACCGAGGGACTGAGAAGTGCCTTCTTCCATGGTCATCGATGGTGCCGCACGATGCTGCTGGTTACAAGAGGGAACCGGCCGGTCCATCGGGAACCGGCCGGTTCCGCGTGAAGGGAGACATCGATGTCCGAAGGCCGGATGGACGGGCGGGCCTGGGGGGTGCTGCTGGTCCTGTGCGGCGCGATCTTCCTGGAGGGGATCGACGTGGCGATGCTGAACGTGGCGCTGCCGTCGATCCGGGAGGACCTGGGCCTGTCCACCGGGATGCTCAGCGGCGTCGTCAGCGCGTACGTGCTCGGCTATGGCGGGTTCATGCTGCTCGGCGGGCGGGCCGCCGACCTGCTCGGCCGCCGCCGGATGTTCCTGCTGTGGCTGGCGGTCTTCTGCGTGTTCTCCGGGCTGGGCGGGCTGGCCACCGAGGGCTGGATGCTGCTGGTCGCCCGGTTCGTCACCGGGGTCGCCGCGGCGTTCATGGCCCCCGCCGGGCTGGCGCTGGTCACCGGCGCCTTCCCCGAGGGCCCGCAGCGCACGAAGGCGCTGGGCGTCTACGCCGGAACGGCGGCGGGCGGCTTCTCGCTCGGCCTGGTCGCCGGGGGCCTGCTGGCCGCGCTGGGCTGGCGGTGGGTGTTCTTCGCCCCGGTGATCCTGTCGGCCGTGCTGCTGGCCGCCGCGATCCCGCTGGTCAGGGAGACCGACGGGGAACGTGCGGACGGCCGCTTCGACCTGCCCGGCGCGTTCACCATCACCGGCTCCATGCTGCTGCTGGTGTACGGGGTCGTCCGCCTGGAGCACCCGTCGCGGGGCGCGGCGGTCACGGTGGGCGTGTTCGCCGCCGGGCTGGCGCTGCTGGCCGCGTTCGTCGCGATCGAACGGCGCTCGGCCGACCCGCTGGTACGGCTGGGCATCCTGCGCTCGGCGGCCCTGGTGCGGACCAACACGGCGGCCCTGCTGTTCCTCGGCGCGTTCGCGGGCTTCCAGTTCCTGGTGACGCTGTACCTCCAGGAGGTGCGGGGCTGGAGCGCGCTGGAGACCGGCCTGGCCATGCTGGTGATCGCGATCGACACGGTCCTCGCGCCGACGCTGACCCCCCGGCTGGTCGGCCGGTACGGCAACACGCGGGTGCTGTTCGGCGGGCTGGTGCTGGCGGCGGTCGCCTACGCGCTGTTCCTGCCGGTCGGGATCGACTGGACGTACGCCGTCATGCTGCCGACCATGATCATCCTCGGGCTGGCGTTCTCGCTGTCGTACGGGCCGCTGACCATGGCCGCCGTCGAGGGCGTCGAGGAGCAGGAGCACGGCCTGGCCAGCGGGCTGCTCTACACCGCGTTCCAGTTCGGCACCGCGCTGGGCCTGTCCGCCGTGACCGCCGTGAACGTCGCGGCGCTCGGGGACGGCGACACGCCCGGGGAGGCGCTGTCGGCGATCCGGGCGGCCCTGGTCGTGCCGGTCGCCGCCGCCGTGCTCGGCGCGATCGTCGTCGCCTTCGGGCTGCGGGCCCGCGCGGCCGCCCCGCCCGTCCCCGCGAACGAGCCCGCCACGACCTCGGCCTGACCATCGACGGGAGAAGCCGCCATGACCATCAAGGTGCGATCGTTCGACGCGATCCGGGAGCAGTTCGAAACCTACATCGGCGACATCGTGTACGCGACCATGACCACCGTGGACGCCAAGGGCAGGCCCCGGGCCCGGGTGCTGATCCCGGTGTGGGAGATCGTCGACGGCCGTCCGCTCGGCTGGCTGGCCACCTACCGGACCCCGGTGAAGGCCGCCCACCTCGCCGGGAACCCGCACACCACGTTCTCCTACTGGACCCGGCGGCAGAACGCCGTCAGCGTCGACACCGTCGCCGCCTGGGTGGACGACCTGGAGACCAAGAAGCACGTGTGGGAGCTGTACGCCAGGACCAGCCCGCCGGGGGCCGGGTACGACCTCGGCCAGTTCTGGCGGGAGCCCGGTGATCCCAAGCTCCACGTGCTGCGGCTGGAACCGTGGCGCGTCCAGGTGATCCGCGGCGCCGACCTGCAGAGCAAGATCTGGCAGCCCTGAGAGAAAGAACGATCCCCGCAGCGCGCCTGCGGGGATCGTTCCGTTGTGTCAGCCCACGTAGCTGGGGACCAGGCGCTCGTGCGCCTCGCGCAGCTCGTGCAGCGGGATCGAGAACAGGCCCTCGACGGTGAACGAGTCACCGCCGACCACGCCGAGCTGGGTGACCGGCAGCCCGGCGGCCTCGCAGAGCTGGGCCAGCCGCTTCTCGCTGCCCGGCCGTACCGCCACCACGGCCCGCGCCACCGACTCGCTGAACAGGGTGACGAACGGGTCGCCCGGCAGGGTGACCCGGCAGCCCAGGCCGCCCCGCAGGCACGACTCGACCAGCGACTGCGACAGCCCGCCGTCCGACAGGTCGTGCGCCGCCGACAGCAGCCCCTCGCGCGCCCCGGCGACCAGCACGGCGGCCAGCGCCCGCTCGGCGGCCAGGTCCACCAGCGGCGGCAGCCCGCCCAGGTGCCCGTACACCACGTGCGCCCACTCCGACCCGCCGAACTCCTCACGGGTCTCGCCGAGCAGCACCAGCATGTGCCCCTCGGCGGGGAACGCCATGTTCACCCGGCGGCGGACGTCGTCGTGCACCCCGAGGACGCCGATCACCGGGGTCGGGTTGATCGGGGTCGTCTCGGTCTGGTTGTAGAAGCTGACGTTGCCGCCGGTGACCGGGACGCCCAGCGCCTGGCAGGCGTCGGCGAGACCCTCGGTGGCCCGCGCGAACTGCCACATCACGCCCGGGTCCTCCGGCGAGCCGAAGTTCAGGCAGTTGGTGACCGCCAGCGGGCGCGCCCCGGTGGCCGCCACGTTCCGGTACGCCTCCGACAGCGCGAGCTGCGCCCCCGCGTACGGATCGAGCCGCGTGTAGCGGCCGTTGCCGTCCAGCGACAGGGCGATGCCGAGGCCGCTCTCGTCGTCGATCCGGATCACCCCGGCGTCCTCCGGCATCGCCAGCACGGTGTTGCCGAGCACGTACCGGTCGTACTGCGAGGTCACCCAGGTCTTGCCCGCCAGGTTCGGCGACCCGGCCAGCCACAGCACCGTGTTGCGCAGGTCGTCGGCGTTGGCGGGACGGGCCAGCCGCCCCGGGGTGTCGGCCTGCAGCGCGCCCAGGTCGGCGGGCGGCTCGTAGGGGCGCTCGTACACCGGGCCCTCGTCGGCGGCGGTGCCCGGCGGGATGTCCACGATCACCTCGCCGCGCCAGGTCATCACCAGCCGCCCGGTGTCGGTGACCTCGCCGATCACCGTCGCCGGGATCTCCCACCTCGCGCAGATCTCCAGGAAGCGGTCGACCTTCGCCGGCTCGACCACGGCCATCATGCGTTCCTGGGACTCGCTCATCAGGATCTCTTCGGGCCGCAGCGTGGCGTCCCGCAGCGGCACCGCGTCGAGCACCACGTGCATGCCGCCGGTGCCCGCCGCCGCCAGCTCGGTCGTCGCGCAGGACACGCCCGCCGCGCCGAGGTCCTGGATGCCGACCACGAGATCCTCGCGGAACAGCTCCATGCAGCACTCGATGAGCAGCTTCTCCATGAACGGGTCGCCGACCTGGACGCTGGGCCGCTTGGCCTGCGACTCCTCGTCGAACGTCGCCGAGGCCAGCACGGAGGCCCCGCCGATGCCGTCCGGCCCGGTGGGCGCGCCGAACAGGATCACCCGGTTGCCCGGCCCGGGGGCGGTGGCCCGCTTGATGTCCTCGTGCCGCATCACGCCGACGCACAATGCGTTGACCAGCGGGTTCTGCAGGTAACACTGGTCGAACACGGTCTCGCCGCCGATGTTGGGCAGACCGAGGGAGTTGCCGTAGCCGCTGATCCCGGCGACCACGCCCGGCAGCACCCGCTGGGTGTCCGGCGCGTCGGCGGGCCCGAACCGCAGCGAGTCCATCACCGCGACCGGCCGCGCCCCCATCGACAGGATGTCGCGGACGATCCCGCCGACCCCGGTCGCCGCGCCCTGGTACGGCTCGACGTACGAGGGATGGTTGTGCGACTCGACCTTGAACGTCACGGCCCAGCCGCGGCCGACGTCCACGACCCCCGCGTTCTCGCCCATCCCGACGAGCAGCGCGTCGGTCTGCGGGGCCTTCTCGGCGAACTGCCGCAGGTGGACCTTGCTGCTCTTGTACGAGCAGTGCTCGCTCCACATGACCGAGTAGATCGCCAGCTCGGCCGCCGTGGGCCGCCGCCCGAGGATGTCCCGGACGCGCCGGTACTCCTCCTCGTTCATGCCCAGCTCGACGTACGGCTGCCGCTGGTCGGGCGTCCGCTCGGCCACCGCCACCGAGTCCACCGGCACCGGCGCCGCCGCCGGGGTCTCCGGGGCGGCCGGGGACGCGGCGGGCTGGGGGGACCCGGCGGCGACCAGCGCCTCAAGCCCCGCCTGCACGTCGGCGGGCGTCGGCCCGCCCTGGTCACCGGACGTCTCGGGAAGCCGCGCCGCCGGAGGCCCGGCGGGCTCGTTCACGCTCCCCTCCGCAGCCACCGGAACGCCCTGCGGCGGAGTACCCGCCCCGGGCACCTCACCGGCCCCAACTGCTGGGAACCCGCCCGTGGTCTCGCCCGCCCCCGCCTCGGCAGGGGGTACGTCGGCGGGGGTCGTGCCCGGGACCGGGAATCCGCCGGTGACGTCGGGATTCGGCGTGCCCGCGGCCTCGGTGGGCGGTACGCCGGGGGCGGTCTCGCCCACGGCCGGGAAACCGCCGGTGGTCTCGGCGGGCGTCGCGTCCCCGGGGGGCTCGCCCGGCACGGGGTACGCCCCGGAGGCGTCACCGCCCGGAGCGGGTGCACCGGGGACCGGCGGGAACTGCGCGCCCGCCGGGTCTGCTGCGGGACCGGTGGGCAGATCCGCCGACGGCTCACCGGGGCCCTCCGCGCCGGGCACCTGAGGACCGGTGGCCGCATCGCCCGGCACCGGGAACCCGCCCGTGGCACCGGCGGCCGGGCCTCCGGTCGCGGGGGCCTCAGGGGTGGGAGCGGCGTCGGCGGGCGGCTCGCCCGGCACGGGGAACGCGCCCGTAGCGTCGGCGGCCGGGGCC
>DATADI010000416.1:0-5507 GCA_036258615.1 Thermomonospora sp.
GGCTGACGCTGTCGGCGGAGCTGCTGGCGGCCGGCTCCCGGTCGGCGGTGGGCGGGGCGGCGGTGATGACGGGGTTCGTGCTGGGCACCGCGCCGGTGTTCGCGCTGCTGGGGGTGGCGCTGGGCCGGGGGCTCGGCCTGCTGCGGGGCGGGCTCGGGGTGGCCGCCGGAGCCGTCCTGGCGGTCGTCGCGGCCTGGACGCTGCTGTCGGGCCTGCGGCTGGGCGGGTGGCTGCCCGCGACCGGGGAGGCCCGCGCGGTGTCGGACGGCGTCGTCCGGACGGACGCCGCCGGGGTGCAGACGATCACCGTGTGGGCGGTCGGGCGGGGTTACCGGCCGTCCACGGTGGGCGCGCGGGCCGGGGTGCCGACGGTGCTGGTGCTACGGACGCGGGGCAACCGGGGCTGCACGCGGGCGTTCACGATCCCGTCGCGGGGGCTGGAACGGATGCTGCCCGAGACCGGCGACACGCGCGTCGCCCTGGGCGCGCCGCGCCCGGGGCGGCTCCGCTACACGTGCGCGGCGGGCCACTACCCGGGCAGCGTCGTCTTCCGCTGAGGGCGGGTCAGGAGGCCAGGCGGGCGCGCGCGGCGGCGATCCGGGCGAGGGTGGTCTCCCGGCCGAGCACCTCCAGCGACTCGAACAGGGGCAGCCCGACGGTGCGGCCGGTGACGGCGACGCGGACGGGGGCCTGGGTCTTGCCGAGCTTGAGGCCGAACCCGGTGCCGACCCGCTCCAGGCGGTCCTTCAGCTCGTCGGCGTTCCAGGGGGCGTCCCGGTAGGCGTCCTCGGCGGCGGCGAGGATCTCGGCGGCGGGGTCCTTCATGGCCTTGGCCCAGGACGCCTCGTCGAACGGCGGCTCGTCCAGGAAGGCGAAGTCGACCATCCCGACGATCTCCGACAGCACCCCGACCCGGGTCTGCGCCAGGTCGGCCAGCTTGACGAAGACGCTCATGTCGACCTCGAACGGGGCCCGCTCCAGGAACGGCAGGCACTCGGCGACGAAGTCGGCCGCCGGCAGCGCCCGGACGTAGTCGCCGTTGATCGCCCGCAGCTTCTTGACGTCGAAGAACGCCGGGGAGGCGTTGACGTCCTCGATGCGGAACTCGCGCTCGACGACCTCCCAGGCCACCACCTCACGGTCGCCGGTGGGGGCCCAGCCGAGCAGCATCAGGTAGTTGCGCATGGCGGCGGCCAGGTAGCCCTCGGCCTGGTAGTCCTCCAGCGCGACCTTGTCGCGGCGCTTGGACAGCTTCTGCCGCTTCTCGTTCACGATCACCGGGACGTGCGCCCAGACCGGCGGCTCGTGGCCGAGGGCCTCCCACAGCAGCTGCTGCTTGGGGGTGTTCGGCAGGTGCTCCTCGCCGCGCACGACGTGGGTGATGCGCTGGTCCATGTCGTCGACGACGTTGGCGAGCAGGAACAGCACCGACCCGTTGGAGCGGGCGATGACGAAGTCCTCCAGCACCTTGTTCTCGAAGACCGGCTTGCCGCGGATCAGGTCCACCACGGTGGTCTGGCCCTCGTCGGGGGTGCGGAACCGGACCGCGCGGCCGTCGCCGGGCTCCAGGCCACGGTCGCGGCAGTACCCGTCATAGCCCTTGTTGGAGTCGCCGGTGCGGGCGATGACGTCCTCGCGGGTGCAGTCGCAGTAGTAGGCGCGGCCCTGGTCGAGGAGGGTCCGCAGGGCCTGCTGGTGCTTGTCGAGGTTGGCCGACTGGAAGTAGGGGCCCTCGTACTCGTCGCCGTCGATGCCCAGCCAGGCCAGGGCCTGGATGATGCCCTCGGTCCACTCGGGCTTGTTGCGGGAGGTGTCGGTGTCCTCGATCCGCAACACCAGCGTCCCCCCGGACTGCCGGGCCATCACCCAGTTGAACAGCGCGGAACGGGCCCCGCCGACGTGGAACATGCCGGTCGGGGAGGGTGCGAAGCGTACGCGGATCGAAGACGAAGACATGGGCACAAGCCTAGAGCGTCCGGTGAGCGGCGCGGGTAAGGCTCAGGGCGACCAGTGGGGGTCGCGGCCCGCCAGGCCCAGGGCGCGGTCCAGGGGCGGCGCGGACGCCGGGACGGGGACCTCGGGGCCGAACGCGCCGAACCGGCGGGCGGTGTCGGCCATGCCCTGCAGGTGGGTCAGCAGCGCGGCGGCCAGGTCGTCGCGGACGGCGGGTTTCTGGCCGGTGGCCACCGCGAGGTCCCAGCCGTGGACCAGGAACTCCACGAACATGATCCCGCCGATGAACTCCGCGGGCATCTCGCCCTTGGCGGTGAGGCCGGTGACGCCCTCCCAGGCGGCCGGGTCCGACCACGCCCCGGCGGTCCGGCGGGCCTGCTCGGCGTACCGGGCGGCCCAGCCGGGCGCGGCGGTCAGCGCGGGCGGGTCCTCCTCGGCCCGGGGCTCCTTGCGGGCGGCGGCCTCGCCGCGGGCGCCCGTCCAGCCGGCCAGGTGGTCCAGGAGGGAGCGGACGTCGAGGTCCGGGCAGGGCGTCGGGTCGCCGAAGCGGGCCTCGTCGATCCCCTCGACGACCGTGACGGCCGTCTCGGCCGCGGGCATCATCAGGGACCTGATGTCCATGGTGTCTCCTCGTCGTAGTGCTCGTTTCCGGGTGTCCGAGTGTAGGAGTGCCTGGTCGGGGCGGTCTTGAACAAATGCGACACTGGGGCCGTGCGCGGAGGGGAACCGGTGCCGACCAGGGGGATCCTGCGGGCCGCGTCGGGCCTGCGGCGGTTCCGGGTGCGCCGCGTCGCTCCTTCCCCGCGGCTCGCGCCCTATGCCGAACACCACTGGATCCTCACCTGGGACCTGCGGGGCCGTGAGCCGCACCGCCAGCGCGTCCTCACGCATCCCGCCGTGAACATGTCGTTCACGACCGGGGGGCGGGCCCGGGTGGTGGGCGTGGTGCGGGACGTGTTCACCGAGACGGTCTCCGGCGCGGGGCGGGTCGTGGGGGTACGGTTCCTGCCGGGCGGGTTCCGGCCGTTCCTGGACGGGCCGGTGGCGGCGCTCACCGACCGGTACGTGCCCGTGGAGGAGATCTTCGGGCCGCGGGCCCGGGCGGTGGCCGACGCGATCATCGCCGAGCCGGACGCCGACGCGGCCGTCGCCCTGCTGGAGGGGTTCCTGCTGGAGCGGGCCCCGGCCACGCCGGACCCGGCGGTCGCCGAGATCGCGGCGGTCGTGGCGCGGATCGCCGCCGACCCGTCGCTGAACCGGGTGGACGCGCTGGCCGCCGAACTGGGGGTGGGGACGCGGTCGTTGCAGCGCCGGTTCGCCGAGTACGTGGGCGTGGGGCCGAAGTGGGTGATCCGCCGGTACCGGATGCACGAGGCCGCCGAGCGCGCGGCGTCCGTGGACGGCGTCGACTGGGCCGCGGTGGCCGCCGAACTGGGCTACGCCGACCAGTCCCACTTCGTGCGGGACTTCACCGCCACGGTGGGCACTCCCCCGGCCCGGTACGCCCGCACCTGCGCCGCCGACGCGGACGCGGACGCGGACGAGGACGAGGACGAGGTGGCTGGCACAATCGGGCGATGAACCTCGCCTCGTTCGTCCCGACCGCGCGGGAGCGGCTGGCCGCGCACTCCCCCGTCCTGCTCGACGGCGGCCCCGGGGTGCGGCGCGCGGCGGTCGCGCTGTGCGTGGTGGAGCACGCGGGAACGCCCTCGGTGATCGTGATCAAGCGGGCCTACCGGGGCCGCAACGCGGGCCAGTGGGGGCTGCCGGGCGGGCGGCTGGACGACGGGGAGACCGCCGAGCGGGCCGCCCTGCGGGAGCTGCACGAGGAGATCGGCCTGACGGCCGGGCCCGGCGACGTGCTGGGGCGGCTGGACGACTTCGCCGCGACGTCCGGGTTCGTGATCACGCCGCTGGTGCTGGCGCTCCAGGATCCGGGGCCGCTGACCCCCAGCCCGGACGAGGTCCACTCGGTGCACCACGTCCCGCTGGACCGGCTGGCCGCCGACGACGCGGTGCGGTGGGTGCCGCAGCTCGACGGCGGGCGGCTGCTGCAGATGACGCTGGGGCCCCGGATGGTGATCCACGCCCCGACCGGCGCGATGCTGTGGCAGTTCCGCGAGGTGGTGCTGCACGGCCGTCCCGCGCGGGTGGAGGGGATGCTGCAGCCCGACTGGACGCGGCGCTGAGACGCCGTCAGGACTGCTGGCCGAGGGCGGTCAGCCAGGCGCGCGCCCGGTCGAGGTGCCCGTCGAGCAGGCCCTGCTGCGGGTCGACGGACACCAGCAGGTGGGAGCCCTGGGCGAGGTGGTCCAGGAGCCGTTCGGCGACGTCGGGCTCGTCCTCGAACCACACGAACGGCCGGTCCCCGACCCAGGCGGCGACGTGCTGCGCCTTCCACGCGCCCAGGGTCGACTCCCCCGCGACGCCGCGGAACGGCGGGATCGGGACGTACGGGAGGTTGGGCAGGCCGACGCGGGGGGCGATCCACTCGTTGGCGCGGTCGCACCAGTAGCTCGCCCAGGCCAGCTCGGCCCCGGTCGACTCGGCCAGGTCCACGAGGTCCGGGCCGTGCCGGGGGTCCAGCCACACCTCGAAGCGCACCCCGCCGGGGGTGACGCGATGCCGGCGGTAGCCCTTGTGCGGCCGGACGAACGGGTTGAGGACACCATCGACGTCGAGCAGCACCAGCGGCTTCCCCATAGGGGGACGGTACGGCACCGCGCGGGGCCCCGGAAGGCGGCGTGCGGAGTGCCCGGAAAGTCCCGCCGGAGCCCGGCCCCGGTGGCGGCGTTGCGGAGGTGCCGCGGGCCGGGCGGGCCTACGCTGTCGGGCAGCCTGCACAATGCTGCGGACGGCTGAACAGAAGGCGGATCGAGATCGTGACCATGTCCCAGACGGGAACCGGGAAGGCCCCGGGCAACGCGCTGCACCTGCGGATCGCCGAGGAGCTCGGCGTGCGCGAACGGCAGGTCCAGGTGGCCGTGGAGCTGCTCGACGGCGGCGCCACCGTGCCGTTCATCGCCCGGTACCGCAAGGAGGCGACCGGGGCCCTGGACGACACCCAGCTGCGGAGGCTGGAGGAGCGGCTGCGCTACCTGCGCGAGCTGGAGGACCGCCGGGCGGCGATCCTGGAGTCGATCCGGTCGCAGGGCAAGCTCGACGAGGCCCTCGAGAAGCAGATCCTGGCGGCCGACTCCAAGGCCCGCCTGGAGGACATCTACCTGCCGTACAAGCCCAAGCGGCGGACCAAGGCGCAGATCGCCCGCGAGGCGGGGCTGGAGCCGCTGGCCGACGGGCTGCTGGGCGACCCGTCCCGGGACCCGGGGGCGGCGGCCGAGGCGTTCGTGGACCCCGAGAAGGGCGTGGCGGACGCGGCGGCGGCGCTGGAGGGCGCCCGCGCGATCCTGGTGGAGCGGTTCGCCGAGAACGCCGACCTCATCGGGGAGCTGCGGGAGCGGATGTGGACCACGGGCCGGCTGGTGTCGCGGGTCCGGGAGGGCCGTGAGGAGGCGGGCGCCAAGTTCGCCGACTACTTCGCGTTCTCCGAGCCG
>DATADI010000417.1:0-2447 GCA_036258615.1 Thermomonospora sp.
GGGGCGGGGGGCGGGGGCGGGCGGGGAGCAGTTGGCCGGGTCGGCGGAGGCGGACGGCGGGCAGGGGCGGGGGCTCGGCGGGGCGGAGGGGTCGGCGGGGCTGGGCGGGGCGGTGGGCTGTGGCTCCGCCAGGGCCGTGCCGGTGACGCCGGTGAGGCCGCCGATCATGAGGGCGGCGGCTCCGGCGAGGAAGAGGGCCTTGATGCGCATTCGTGTCTCCTTGCTCTCTCAGGACGTGACGACGACCGGGGTGCCCAGCGGAAGGTTCCGGGCCATCCAGGTGATGTCGTCGTTGCTGACCCGGACGCAGCCGTGGCTGACCTTCGTGCCGAGGCGGCCGGGGGCGTTGGTGCCGTGCACGGCGAGCTGGCCGGGGCCTCCGGCGAAGCTCTTCAGCGTCGGCGAGTAGCCGCTGAGCCCGTACGCGTACGCCCCGTAGGGCCCGTCGGGGTCGTTCGGGCGGATCAGTTCGGTGAAGTAGAAGCGGCCCGCCGGGGTGGGGGTGCCGCCGGTGCCGGTGGCGACCTTGCCGGTGCGCAGCACCCGGTCGCCGTCGTAGACGGTGAACCGGAACGCCTTGGCGTCCACCAGCACCCGCCGGGTGGTCCGCGCCAGGCGGACGTCCGAGGCGCGGATCCACCCGGTGGTGCCGTTGGGCCGGACGGGCAGCAGGACCTTCAGCCACGCACCGGCGTTCTGCTCCACGAGCAGGACGCGCGGCGCGCCGTAGGCGTTGGGGTTGGACAGGGTCTTCCAGGCCGTTCCTCCGCCGCGTTGCCGGAAGACGCTGATCCGCTCGCCCCGGACGGTCGCGATCTCGGAGCCCCGCGGCGCGGCGGCGGCCCGCTGCGCGACGGGTCCGGACCGACGGTCGGCGGGAGGCTCACCGGAACCACCGCAGGCGGCCGTGGCGAGCAGCGCGCCGCCGAGGCCCAGCGCGGCGGCCGGACGGGTCAGGGAAGGCATGGCGGCGATGCTGGCGGGACGATGTGAAGATCCTGTGTGCCCGCCGTGAAGGTCCCGTGTGCCGGGACGGCCGGGAGCCTACGCTCGTTCCGGTCGATCGAGGGAGGTACCGGACGTGTGCGCGGAGGTGCTGGTCGCCGAGGACGACCTCAAGCAGGCCGAGCTGGTGCGCCGGTATCTCGTGCACGAGGGGTACGCCGTGCACGTCGTCCACGACGGCCGCGACGCCATCGACCAGGCGCGGCGGCTGCGGCCCGACCTGGTGGTGCTGGACGTGATGCTGCCCCGGGTGGACGGGCTGGACGTGTGCCGGGTGCTGCGCGCCGAGACCGACGTTCCGGTGCTGATGCTCACCGCCCGGTCCACCGAGGACGACATGCTGCTGGGCCTGGACCTCGGCGCGGACGACTATGTCACCAAGCCGTACAGTCCGCGTGAGCTGATGGCGCGGATCCGGGTACTGCTGCGGCGCACGGGAGCGGGAGCGCGCCCGCATCGCGTGTTCGGCGTGGGCGGCCTGGTGGTGGATCCCGTACGGCACACGGTGACCGCCGACGGACGGCCGGTGGACTGCACGCCCGCCGAGTTCCGGATCCTGGAGGCGATGGCGGCCGAGCCGGAACGGGTGTTCACCCGCGACCAGCTCCTGGAGCACGTGCACGGCTTCAACCGCTTCATCACCGGCCGCACCGTGGACGTCCACGTGAAGAACCTGCGCAAGAAGATCGAGCCCGATCCGCGTCGTCCGGTCCGCCTGGTCACCGTGTACGGCGTCGGCTACAAGCTGACCGGGGGGCGGCCGTGAGGGTGCGGCACGGTTTGCTGGTCCGGCTGCTGGCGGCCGTGGTGCTGGTGGCGCTGTGCTCGATCACGGCGACGGCGTGGCTGGCGGCGCAGAGCACGTCCGGCGCGATCCGGAGGGAGCAGGGGCAGACCCTCGCCGACGACGCCCGCATCAACGACACGCTCCTCGGCTACGCCGCCGTGCACCCCTCGTGGGAGGGGGTGGAACCGGTGGTGCGGCGGCTCGCGCGGGAGACCGGCCGCCGCATCGCGCTGACGACCGAGGACCGCCGTCCGATCGCCGACTCGGCGGGTCCGCGCGCGTCGCTGCCCGCCCGCGCGTCCGCCGTGGTGGACCCGCTGCGGGTGGACGTCTCCCTCACGCCGGGCGCGGCGGCCGACCGGATCGACCCGCGTGCCGTGGGCCCGTTCCGGCTGCCCACCGCCGAGCTGGCGCGGCTGCGGAAGGCGGCCGACGCGCACGCCGAGTGCCTGCGCCGCGACGGCCAGAACGCCCGCGTGGTGTACGGGCTGAGCGGCCGGCCCGCCGTGCAGATCGGCTCGCTGACCCAGCCGCTGGACATGGCGGATCCGGGCGCGCCGGCGGCGCCGCCCGCTCCCCGGCCCGCGCCGTGCACCCAGCCTCCCTCGACCGCCGTCACGCAGGCGGAGCAGACGGCGCTGGCGCGGCTCGACAC
>DATADI010000418.1:0-5552 GCA_036258615.1 Thermomonospora sp.
CTTGACCCGCCAGGTGACCGGCGGGTCAAGGAGCCGATGGCCCCCTACCTGGCGACCGTCACGGTGGGCCGGTTCGACGTGCGCGACGGCAGGTCGCCCGGCGGCGTCCAGGTCATCACCGCCGTCGACCCCAGCGTCACCAACACCGACCTGAACGCCTTCCACGCGAAGAACATGGAGATCACCGACCACTTCGTGAAGCTGTTCGGGCCGTACCCGTTCTCCTCCAGCGGCGGGCTCGTCGACAACGCGGCGGTGGGCTTCGCGCTGGAGACGCAGACCCGCCCGGTGTACGGCGCGTTCGGCGCGGACGAGGGCATCGTGGCGCACGAGCTGGCGCACATGTGGTTCGGCGACAGCGTCAGCGTCACGCAGTGGAAGGACATCTGGCTCAACGAGGGCTTCGCCACGTACGCCGAGTGGATCTGGTCCGAGCGGGTCACCGGCACCAGCCCGCAGGAGGAGTTCGACGGGCTGTACTCGCAGGCCGACAACCGGGAGCTGTGGGACATCCCCACCGGCAACCCGGGCCGCACCAACATGTTCAGCTCCGACGCGGTGTACAACCGGGGCGCGATGACGCTGCACGCGCTGCGCAAGAAGGTCGGGGACGGCAGGTTCTTCGACATCCTCAAGACCTGGACCCGTACGTACAAGCACTCCAACGCGACGACGGCGCAGTTCATCGCGGTCGCCGAGCAGGTGTCGGGGCAGCAGCTCGACGACTTCTTCCAGGCGTGGCTGTACGAGCGGGGCCGTCCCGCCCTGTAGCCGGGCGATCCGGGCACCGCGGGGCCGGGGCAAGGTGAACGGCGGGCAACGGGTCGTTCAAGCCCTCGCCGGTGGCGTGGCGGGCAGGACGCGTCACCAGCAGGCTGAGCTGCGTGAACGCCCATGCCCGTCCCCGCGGGACACCCCTCAAGCGCACCGTCGTCTGCTCGTCCGTCGTGGCCGTCTCCGCCGCGCTCGCCCTGCTGGCGGGTCACGGCGACGCCACCACGGGCCCCTGCCCGTCCGGGTCCCGGCCCGGGGGTCCCGGCTGCCCGCCGGCCGAGGAGCGGGACAACCCGCCGCCCCGGCCGGTGGCGCTGCGCGGGACCCCGGGCGCGGCCGGCATCGGTGACCGGTACTTCCCGTCCGCGGGCAACGGCGGGTACGACGCCCTCCACTACGACGTCGCCCTCGTGTACCGCACCGACGGGACGGTCAGCGCGACGAGCACCATGCGGGCCCGCGCCACGCACGACCTCACCCGGCTGTCCCTGGACTTCCGGGGGCCGCGGGTGCGGGGCGTCCAGGTGAACGGGCGGCGGGCCGCGTTCGCCCGCCGGGGGCAGGAGCTGACGGTCGTCCCGGCGACGACGCTGCCGCGCGGTGAGGAGTTCACCGCCGTGGTCCAGTACGCCGGACGGCCCGTCCCGCTCACCAACAGCACGCTCGGCACGTACGGCTGGGTCCCCACCAGGGACGGGGTGGTCACCGTGTCCGAGCCCGACGGAACGCCCACCTGGATCCCGGTCAACGACCATCCGCTCGACAAGGCCGCCTACACCTTCCACGTCACCGTCCCGAAGGGCCTGCAGGCCGTGGCGAACGGCACGCCGTCCCCGCCGGTCCACCGGAAGGACACCAGCACCTACACGTGGACGGCGCGGTCGCCGATGGCGAGCTACCTGGCGATGGTGGCGATCGGCCGGTTCCACCTCACGCACGGGCGGGCCGGAGGGATCCCCGTCATCACCGCCGTGGACCCCAAGTACAAGCGTCACGCGGCCCGGTTGCAGCGCGACACCGTCAGGGCCATGAAGTGGCTGCCGACGATTTTCGGTCCGTACCCGTTCGAGACCAGCGGCGGCGTCATCGACGATCCCCGGCTGGACTACGCCCTGGAGACCCAGGAACGCCCGGTGTACGGCGGGTTCGTGCCCGAGCCGCAGTTCGTGGTGCACGAACTGGCCCACCAGTGGTTCGGCAACAACGTCAGCCTGAAGCGCTGGTCGGACATCTGGCTCAACGAGGGCCTGGCGACGTACGCCGAGTGGCTGTGGCACGAGCACCGCACCAAGCGCAACAGCGCCCACAAGATCTTCCGCCGGTACTACCGGCAGCCCGCGACGTCGGTCATCTTCACTCCCCCGCCGGGCACCCCCGGACGCGACAACCTGTTCGGCTACTCGGTGTACGTGCGCGGCGCGATGACCGTCCACGCGCTCCGCCGCCGCGTCGGGGACGAGACGTTCTTCCGGATCCTGCGCGCCTGGGGCGAGCGGCACCGGCACGGCAACGCCGAGACCCGCGACTTCGTCGCGCTCGCCGAACGCGAGTCCGGCAAGTCCCTCCAGAAGCTGTTCCAGGTGTGGCTGTACGCCAAGGGCAAGCCGAAGGGCTGGTGAACCCCCTTGCCCAATTGAGATCAAATCGCGCTTGTGCCCTCGGGGCGGCGGCTGGGAGCTTGGTGATCTCCGTGCCGACCAACCTGCAAGGACACCGTATGAGCAGAACCCCCCGTGCCCTGGCCGCCGTCGCGCTGACCGCGGCGGCCGGCCTCGTCGTCACCGCGGTGCCCGCCCACGCGGCTCCGAAGTTCACGCCGGGCGCTCCGGGGGCCGGCGACCCGTACTTCCCCACCATGGGCAACGGCGGGTACGACGCGCTGCACTACGACGTGGCGCTGCGGTACCTGCCCGCGACCAAGGGCATCAACGCCGTCACCCGGGTCAGGGCCAAGGCCACCAAGAACCTGTCGCGGTTCAACCTGGACTTCCTCGGCCCGCTGAAGGTCCACGGCGTCACCGTCAACGGCAAGAAGGCCGCCTTCCGCCGCACCGGCGCCCAGGAGCTGGTCATCACCCCGCGCCAGGGCCTGCCGCGGGGCAAGGTGTTCACGGTCGCCGTGGCGTACTCCGGGGTGCCGAAGAAGATCGAGGACCCGGCGCTGGGCGTGTCCGGCTGGGTGCAGACCGACGACGGCGCGGTGGCGCTGAACCAGCCGTTCGGCACCGCGACCTGGATGCCGGTCAACGACACCCCGGCCGACAAGGCGACCTACACCCTCACGCTGACGGCGCCGAAGGGCCTGGTGGCGCTGTCCAACGGTGACTTCGCGGGCCAGCGCACCGCCGGTTCGCTGGTGGCCTGGCGGTGGAAGATGCCGCAGCCGATGGCCAGCGAGCTGGCCATGGTCGCGATCGGCAAGTACAACGTGGTGCGCGGCAGGACCCCCAAGGGCGTGCCGAACATCACCGCGATCGACAAGAACCTCGACACCGCGCCCAACCAGGGCCGCGACTTCCACAAGCTCACCGCCGACGTCACCGACTGGGGCTCGAAGGTCTTCGGCAAGTACCCGTTCGGCTCCACCGGCGGCATCGTCGACGCGATCGGCGTGGGCTACGCGCTGGAGACCCAGGGCCGCCCCGTGTACGACCGCAAGGGCCGCCCGGGGGTCAACCCCAGCTCCGCGCTGGTCGCCCACGAGATCGGCCACCAGTGGTTCGGCAACAGCGTCACGCCGCGCTACTGGCGGGACATCTGGCTGAACGAGGGCTTCGCGACGTACACCGAGTGGCTGCACGCCGAGCAGCACGGCGGTGACAGTGCCCAGAAGACCTTCGACGAGGTGTACGCCACCCCGGCCGACAACGCGCTGTGGAAGGTGAAGGTCGCCGACCCGGGCCGCGACAACATCTACGCCCACGCGGTCTACGACCGGGGCGCGATGACGCTGCACGCGCTCCGCAAGACCGTCGGCGACAGGCACTTCTTCCAGCTCGTCCGGGACTGGTACGCCCAGAACCGCAACGGCAACATCACCACGCGGGACTTCGTCCGCCACAGCAAGCGGTACGGCGACGCCCGCAAGATCGACGCCCTGTTCAAGAAGTGGGTCTACACGGTCGGCAAGCCGACCCTGTGACCCTCGCGCCACTCGTGACGGGCGCGTCACCCTCCCCGGGGGGCGCGCCCGTCCGCGTTCAGCTCAGCTTGAGGGTGTAGCCCCGGGCGCGCAGGCGGCTCAGCACGTCGTCGCAGTGGTCGGGGCCGCGTGTCTCCAGGTGCATGAGGACTTCGGCCTCCTCGACGTGCAGGCGCGCCGCGACCCGTTCGTGCATGACGTCCAGGACGTTCACGCCCATCTCGGCCAGTTCGCCCAGCAGCGTCACCAGCGCCCCGGGACGGTCGGTGAGACGCACCCGCACCACCAGGTAGCGGCCCGCCCCGGCGAGGCCGTGCCGGAGCACCTTCGACAGCAGCAGCGGGTCGATGTTGCCGCCCGACAGCACCGCCACCACGGGCGGCTCGAAGGCGTAGGCGTGTTCCAGCAGCGCCGCGACGCCCGCCGCCCCGGCGGGCTCCACGACCTGCTTGGCGCGTTCGAGGCACAGCAGCAGGGCCTGGGAGATGGACTCCTCGGTGACCGTCACGACGGCGTCCACCAGTTCGCTGACCAGCGCGTAGGTCAGCTCACCGGGGCTGCCCACGGCGATCCCGTCGGCCATGGTGGGCTGCACGTCGATCCGCACCGGCCGCCCGGCGGCCAGCGACGGCGGGTACGCGGCGGCCCGCTTGGCCTGGGAGCCGATCACCTTCACGTCCGGCTTGAGGGCCTTGGCCGCGCCAGCCACCCCCGACACCAGGCCGCCGCCGCCCACGGCGGTGACGATGGTCCGGACGTCGGGGACCTCCTCCAGGATCTCCAGGGCGATGGTGCCCTGCCCGGCCACCACGTCCGGATGGTCGAACGGGTGGATCAGCACCGCGCCGCGCTCCTCGGCGTACGTGCGGGCCGCCACCAGGCACTCGTCCACCGAAGGCCCCGGGAACACCACCTCCGCCCCGTACGAGCGGGTGGCGGCGACCTTGGGCAGCGGGGCGCCCTCCGGCATGAACACCGTGGCCTTGCAGCCCAGCAGCGAGGCCGCCAGCGCGACGCCCTGCGCGTGGTTGCCCGCGCTCGCCGCGACGACGCCGCGTTCCCGCTCGGCGTCGGTGAGCCGCGCGATCCGCACGTAGGCGCCGCGCATCTTGAACGAGCCGGTGCGCTGGACGTTCTCGCACTTGAGCAGCACGGGGCCGCCCAGCATCTCCGACAGGACCCGCGAGTGCAGCAGCGGCGTCCGCACCGTCACGCCGCGCAGCGTCTCCTCGGCCGCACGGACCTCATCCACGCTGACGAGTTCCACAGCCCGCAGTGTAGGTCCGCCGGGTGAACGGGCGGTCAGTCGGCGCTCCAGTACCGGTCGCCGGCGAACACCAGCGCGGCGGCCCCCACCAGCCCGGCGGTCTGGCCGAGCGCGGCGGGCACCACCCGCACCTCCCGGGCGTACGCCATCCGGGCGTGCGCGCGGAACGCCTCCTCCAGCGGGTCGAACAGCAGCGGCCCCGCCTGCGACAGCCCGCCGCCCACCGCCACGACCTCCAGGTCGCACAGGTGGGTCGCCGAGGCGATGGCCACGCCCAGCGCCCGCCCGGCCCGGTTCATCGCGGCGGCGGCGATCGGGTGGCCGCGCCGCGCGTCGTCGGCCAGGTCGACGCCGGTCGCGGTGCCGCCG
>DATADI010000419.1:0-4576 GCA_036258615.1 Thermomonospora sp.
GCGGCTCCCGGGGCGCCGGGAGCCGCCGTCGGCGGGGCGGGTCGGATGCGGATCAGGTACAGGTGCGGGTCACACGCCCGCGGTCACCGGTTCGGTCTCCTCCTGCCGCTCCTCGGCGGGCTCGGGCTCCGGCTCGGGCAGCAGCTTGGCGTAGGCGCGGGCGGCCTCGGCGGCCACGCGCTCCCAGGCGTACCGGGAGTGGGCGCGGTCGGCGGCGGCGATCGACCAGGCCGACAGGGTGGTCTCCTCGCCCAGCAGGCGGCGCAGCGCGCGGCCCAGCGCGACCGGCCGCCCGGCGGGGACGTGCAGCCCGGTCACCCCGTCCAGGACGCTGTCGGCGCTGGCCCCGGTCGGCACCGCGACCACCGGGACGCCGCAGGCCATGGCCTCCAGCGGGGTCATCCCGGACGGCTGGTGCTCGGCCAGGCACAGCGCCAGGCGGGCGGTGCGCAGCAGCTTGGGGACGTCGCGGCGCGGCAGCCGCCCCAGGAACAGGACGCGGTCGTCGACGTGCAGCTCCTTGGCCAGCGTGCGCAGCCGGTGCACGGTGGCGTCGCCCTCCAGGTCCTCGCGGGCCGGGCCGCCCGCCACGACCAGCTCGGCGTCGGGCACGTGCGCCAGGGCGCGGATCGCGGTGGCGACGCCGCCGTGGGCGAGGTCACCGCAGACCATCGCCAGGCGGGGCCGCCTTCCGCGCGGCATCACCGGCCCCGTCTGCCGGAACCGCTCGCCGTCCACCCCGTAGGGCACCACGGCGATGCGGGGACGGGCCACGCCCATCCGGACCAGCTCGTCGGCCTCGCTCTCGCAGCCGGCCAGCACGGCGGTGACGCCGCGGCCGAGCGCCCGCTCGATCCGCACCCGGGCGGGATGGACGGCGTCGGGCCCGCCGGGGCGGCGGCGCTCGACGACGCCCAGCCCGTGGAAGCTCTGCACCAGCGGGATCCCGGTGTCCTGGACCGCCGCGTAGGCGGCCAGCCCGCCGAGCCAGCCGTGGGCGTGCACCAGGTCGGGGCGCTGCCTGGGCTCGGCCAGCCGGCGGCTCAGCTCGTCGGTGAAGGCGCGGACATGGGGCAGGGTGTGGGTCTCGTCCAGCCTCCGCGCCGGGCCCGCGGTGAGCTGCTCGACCGTGGCGCCCGCGCCGAGGCGGGTGCGGGGGCGCGTGTCCCCGTCGGTGCGGCGGGTGTAGACGGTCACCCGGTGGCCCTGGCGGCCGAGCGCGCGGGCCAGTTCGGTGACATGGATGGTGTGGACGTCGCCGCCAGCCGGGTCGTTCGTCAGGTCGGCCATCGTGACGAGGGCGATGTTCAGGGACGAGGGCATGCGCGGCCTCCGGGTTTCACACGGGGAAGAGGAACCAGGAGGTATCTGCGTCTTAGACACCCACGGAGATCCTTCTCCCCAAGGCCGTTCGTCACCAAACCTGTGGATCAGGATCTTTTCTCCGCATTGGTGTGATCCGCACCGCATCAGTCAGCGTTCAGCGCACCGGCTGCCCCTCCTCACGTGCGGCTTCGGGCGCCGCCTCGTCCCCGATGGTCGCCACCCGCCGCAGCAGCACCACCGCGAGGACGGCCAGCACCGTGAACGTCACCGCCCCGGTGACCGCCATGGCGTGCAGGCCCCCGGTGAACGCCTCCCGGGCGTCGTCGAGCAGCGCGGCGGCCGGTCCCGCCGGGAGCCCCTCGGCCGCGCCGACCGCCCCGGCGAGGTTGTCGCGGGCGGCCTCGGCGGCGTCCCCGGGGACGCCGGGCGGGACGGTGACCGCGTTCCGGTAGACGGCGGTGCCGATGGTCCCCAGGACCGCCACGCCCAGCGCGATCCCGAGTTCGCCGCTGGTCTCCGACATCGCCGAGGCCGAACCGGCCCGTTCCGGCGGCACCGACCCGACGACGAGGCCGATGCCCAGCGCCCCCAGCGGGCCCGTCCCGGCCATCCCGACGACGAAGGCCGCCATCGTGAGCCAGGTCGCCCCGTCCGGCCCGGTGGTGACGAGCAGCGCGTACCCGATCGCCGACAGCACCAGCCCGCCCGCCACCACGAGCGCGGGCCGGGTGCGGCGGGCCAGCACCGGCGCCGCCAGGGACGTGACGATCAGCCCGCCCGCCGAGGGCACCAGCCACAGCCCGCTGTCGATGGCCGACCGTCCCTCCACGAGCTGCAGGTACTGGGTCACGAAGAAGTACCCGCCGCCCGACAGGGCCATTCCGGCGAGCAGGATCCCGAGGGACGCCCCGAACGCCCGGTTGCGGAACAGGCGCACGTCCATCAGCGGGTCGGCCAGCCGGCGCTGCCGCCGCACGAACACCGCCCCGGCGACGACGCCGACGGCCAGGGCGGTCACCGTGGCCGTGCTCAGGCCGTGCTTGGCGGACTCCTTGACCCCGTAGACGAACGGCAGGATCGCCGCCAGCGACAGCAGCACGCTGGCCGGGTCCGGGCGGCCGGCCCCGGTGTCGCGGTGCTCGGGCAGCAGCGCGGGCGCGGTGGCCAGGAGCAGCAGCATCACCGGCACCCCGAGCAGCAACGCCGAGCCCCACCAGAACCACTCCAGCAGCAGCCCGCCCACGACGGGGCCGATCGCCGCGCCCGCCATGAAGCAGCTCATCCACACCGCGATGGCCACCGACCGCTGGCGGGCGTCGGCGAACATGGTGGCGATCAGCGCCAGCGTGGACGGCATCAGGGTCGCCCCGGCGACGCCCAGCACCGCCCGCGTGGCGATGAGGGCCTCCGCCGAGGTCGCGTAGGCGGCGAGCACGGAGGCGGCGCCGAAGCAGGCCGCGCCGATCATCAGCAGCCGGCGGCGGCCGATCCGGTCGCCCAGGGTGCCCATGGTGATCAGGAACCCGGCGATCATGAACCCGTACACGTCCATGATCCACAGTTGCTGGGTGCCCGAGGGGCGCAGGTCGGCGCTCAGCTCGGGGAGCGCCAGGTACAGGACGCTGACGTCCAGGGACAGCAGCAGCGTGGGCAGGGCCAGCACGGCCAGCCCGACCCACTCCCGGCGTCCCGCCTTGACGGTGGTTTCGGTCGACATGTCCCCACGGTGCCCGGCGGGGGTTGTGGCCTGGTTCCGGCCGGGTTTCGGTGCACTAGCGTGGCTGTCATGCGCTTCGGGGTGCTGGGTCCGCTGCGGGTGTGGACGGCGGGCGGCGAGCCCGTGACGGTCCCCGAGCTGAAGGTCCGCGCCCTGCTGGCCGCGCTGCTGGCGCAGGAGGGCCGCCCGGTGTCCGCCGACCGGCTCATCGAGGACCTGTGGGGCGACCGGCTGCCCGCCGACCCCGCCGGGGTGCTCCGCACCAAGGTGTCCCAGCTGCGGCGGGCCCTGGAGGACGCCGAGCCGGGGGCCCGCGCGCTGGTGGCGGCCCACCCGCCGGGCTACGCGCTGGACGTCCCCACGGACGCGGTGGACGCCTGGCGCTTCCAGCGGCTCGTCGCGCTGGCCCGCACCGACGACGACCCCCGCACCACCGCCCGGGTCCTCGCGGACGCGCTGGCGCTGTGGCGGGGCCCGGCGTTCGCCGACTTCGCCGACGCCGAGTTCGCCCGTCCCGCCGTCGCCCGCCTGGAGGAACGGCGGCTGGCGGCCACGGAGGACCTGCTGCACGCCCGGCTGGCCCTGGGGGAGCACGCCGCGCTGGTCGCCGAGCTGGCCGACCTGGTGGAGCGGCACCCGCTGCGGGAACGGCTGCGCGCCGCCCACATGCTGGCCCTGTACCGCGCCGGGCGGCCGGGGGAGGCCCTGGACGGCTACCGCGACCTGCGTGACCGGCTGGCCTCGGAGCTGGGCCTGGACCCCGGCCCCGAGCTGGCCGAACTGCACCAGCGGATGCTGCGGCGCGACCCGGACCTGGACCCGGCCCCCGCCGCCCCGGGCCCGGTGCGGGCCCGGCCGCTGCCCGCGCCGCTGACCGACCTGGTCGGGCGGGGCGCGTCGCTGTGCGAGGTCGGCGCGGAGCTGGAACGCGGCGGGCCGGGCGAGCGCCTGGTCACCCTCACCGGCCCCGGCGGGGTCGGCAAGACCCGGCTGGCCGTGGAGACCGCCACCGCCATCGCCGGGTCGTTCCCGGACGGGGTGTTCCTGGTGGAGCTGGCGACGCTGCCGCCGGGCGCGGGCCCGGTGGAGGTGGCCGAGCTGGTCGCCCGCGCGCTGGGGCTCCGCGACCATCCCGAGCCCGGCCCCGCGACGCAGGAGGACCGGATCGCCGAGGCGCTGCGCGACCGTGACCTGCTGCTGCTCCTGGACAACTGCGAGCACGTGGTCGAGCCGGTCGCCGCGCTCGCCGAGACGCTGCTGCGGGCGGCCCCCCGGCTGCGGATCCTGGCGACCGGCCAGGAGCCCCTGGCCGTGCCCGGCGAGCGGGTCCGCGTCGTGCCGCCGCTGGAGACCCCCGGGCCGGAGGTCCCCGACGACCCCGAGACCCTCCGCACGTTCG
This sequence comes from Thermomonospora sp., assembly GCA_036258615.1. Taxonomy (GTDB): domain Bacteria; phylum Actinomycetota; class Actinomycetes; order Streptosporangiales; family Streptosporangiaceae; genus Thermomonospora. The sequence goes on from DATADI010000419.1 coordinate 4,443, forward strand.
CGGCGGTGCGGCTGTTCGAGCGGCGCGCCGCCGCCGCGTCCCCGGGGTTCCGGCTGGACGCGGGCAACGCCGGGGCCGTCGCGGCGATCTGCCGGCGGCTGGACGGCGTCCCGCTGGCGCTGGAGCTGGCGGCG
>DATADI010000420.1:0-6958 GCA_036258615.1 Thermomonospora sp.
ATCCCGCAGCGCGCCGGGGGACCCCACCGGCCGCGCGGCCCGCACCCGTCCCGCCGGGTCGACCAGCACCGCGAACGGCACGACCGGGATCTGGTACTCCTCGAACGTCTCCGCCTCGTCGGCGAAGACCCGGACCCCGTCGTGCGTCCCGTCCGGCGTCTCGGCGGCGAACAGCGCGACCACCGGCAGCGCCCGGCCCGGCTCGGCGGTCAGCGTGCGCACCTCCGCGAGCACCTCGGGGCACGCCCCGCACTCGGCGTCCAGGAACAGCAGCAGCGTGGTCGCCTCCGCGCCGGGAGCGAGCCGCGTGAACTCCGGGGCCACCGACCCCGGCACGGGCCCCAGCTCCGCCGCCCGCACCCCGCTGCTCAGGAAGTGGACGCGGCGGACCATCCCCGCGACCACGAACGCCAGCAGCAGGATCGCCACCCAGGTCAGCAGCAGCACCGTCGTCTCAAACCCCATGACGTCCATCCCTCAGCGCCGCGCCCGGATCGATCATCGCCTCGGGCAGCACCCACAGCAGCACGGCGAAGACCGCTCCCGCGACCGACGCCTCCGCGAACCACGCCGCCGACTCGGCGGGCGTCACGACCGCGTCGGCGCCCACCGCCGCGCCCACCGCCAGCACGGCGGGCACCGCCGCCCGCAGCACCACCCACCCGCTGACCGGCGTGTCCGCCCGCGAGCACCCGCACGGGACACCGCGCCCCTCCGCGCGGCGCAGCAGCCGGTAGGTGTACGCCGCGTACGCCCCCAGCAGCACGCCCGCCGCCGCCAGCGCCACCGTCAGCGGGCCCCGCCCGGAACCCGTCACGACACACCCGGCGACCGCCAGGCCCACCAGCCCCTCGGCGGCCGTCACGACGGCGGCCAGCGGCCCGGCCAGGCGGCGCGGAACGGTCCCGTGCGCGGCCAGCGCGGCCGGCAGCGACCGCGGGGCCAGCAGGTGCTCGGCGCACCCCAGGAGCAGGATCAGGGCCGCCGTCGTCGCGGCCACGCTGGTCACCGCCTCGATCACGGCCGCTCCAGCCCGGCGGCCTCGACGGCGAGGCCGTTGAGCCTGGCCGGGGCGGCGCGGACCTCCGCCTCGTCGGGCAGCACCGTGACGACCGCCGTGGGGGTCGCCATCACGAAGTAGGTGGCGCCGTCGCCGTGCGTGTCGCGGAACAGCTCGCCCGTCGCCAGCCGCGTGCCCCTCCACCGGGGCAGCTGCCGGGAGGTCTCCCGGTTGAGCGGCGCGATCTCCAGCAGGCCCACGCCCGGGACGTCCTTGGCGACCGTGGCGGTCTCGGCGACCGCCGCGCCCCGCCCGCGCCGGGGCGTCACCGCGATGCCCTCGGGATGCTCGGTGATGCGCACCGCGTCGAACAGGCGGACCGCGTCGGCGGGCCCGGCGTGGTAGAGGTGCGCGCACACCGCGTGCCGCCGCCCCTCCCAGACCGCGGCCAGCACCCGGTCGCCGGCGGAGCGGCGCCGCCGCGCGGGGAAGTCCCGCAGGCTGTCGTCGCGGACCACCGCCTCGCCGACCCGCAGCCGCCCGCCCTGCAGCCGGAACTCCTCGGTCAGCCGCGGCACCCCGACGGTGCGCGCCCAGTCCTCGCCGAAGACCCGGTCCACCGCGGTCAGCTCGTGCAGCCGCCGCAGGAACGTCAGGCGGATCACCGAGGAGTACGGCCGGTCCAGTTCCAGGGGCCCGGCGAGGGTGACCAGGGTGCCGTCGAGGGTCCGGTGCGAGATCCGCGTCCGCGTCCGCGCCTGGGCCATGGGCCGCCCCCTCCGCGAGGAATCAGACGTGATCATATCCGCCCCATCCCACCCGGACCAGGGTGCGGACCGCATAAGGCCATGAACCGGGCGGTTCGGCGACGTGCGAGGCTGTAGGGGTCCGCCCACGAGCAGGAGGTCCCCATGGCTGACAGGGCAACGGAGCCGGAAGGCGGCAAGGACGACATGAAGCGTAAGTTCCGCGAGGCGCTCGAACGCAAACAGGGCGCGCACACGGACGGTGGCAATGGTTCGGGCGGCAAGGGCCCTTCCAAAGTCCATGGCGGGGCACACGGCCCCGCCAAGGGCCAACGCACCTTCCGGCGGAAGAGTGGATAACGGATAGACGCAGACGACCGGCAGGACAGGCGGGCGGGGGAGCGCCCCGCCCGCCCTCCGTTACGCGCCCATCTCCTCGGCGAGGGCGGCGGCGAAGGCGTCCACGTCCTCCTCGGTGGTGTCGAACGAGCACATCCACCGGACCTCGCCGGTGTGCTCGTCCCAGGTGTAGAACCGGAACCGCTTGCGCAGCCGCTCGGCCACGTCCTTGGGGATGACCGCGAACACCGCGTTCGCCTGGACGGGCCGCATGATCTCCACGCCCGGCACCGCGCGCACCGCGTCGGCCAGGCGGCGCGCCATGGCGTTGGAGTGCGCGGCGTTGCGCAGCCACAGGTCGCCGTCCAGCAGCGCCAGGAACTGCGCCGACACGAACCGCATCTTCGACGACAGCTGCATGGCGGCCTTGCGCAGGAACACCGGGCCGTGCACCGCGTCCGGGTTGAGCACGACGACGGCCTCGCCGAGCAGCAGCCCGTTCTTGGTGCCGCCGAACGACAGCACGTCCACCCCGGCGTCGGTGGTGAACGCCCGCAGCGGCAGGCCGAGCGCGGCGGCGGCGTTGGCCAGCCGGGACCCGTCCACGTGCACGAGCATGCCGCGCTCGTGGGCGTGCGCGCAGATCGCGGCGATCTCCTCGGCGGTGTACAGGGTGCCCAGCTCGGTGGACTGGGTGATCGACACCACCTTCGGCTGGGCCCGGTGCTCGTCGCCCCAGCCCCACGCCTCCCGGTCGATCAGCTCGGGGGTGAGCCTGCCGTCCGGGGTCGGCACGGGGAGCAGCTTGAGCCCGGCGACCTTCTCGGGCGCGCCGCACTCGTCCACGTTGATGTGGGCGGTGGCGGCGCAGACCACCGCCGACCAGCGGTCGGTCATGGACTGGAGCCCCACGACGTTGGCGCCGGTGCCGTTGAACACCGGGTACGCCGTCGCCTGCTCGCCGAAGTGCCGCCGGAAGACCTCCTGGAGCCGCGCCGTGTAGACGTCGGCGCCGTAGGCGGCCTGGTGGCCCTCGTTGGCGACGGCGAGCGCCGTCAGGATCTCGGGATGGACGCCCGCGTAGTTGTCGCTGGCGAACCCGCGTTCGGAGGGGTCATGCAACCGTGAGATCAAGCCTCGTCCCGTTCAGCTCGGTGGCGGGCCGGTTCCACAGGCCCGCGATGACCTCGGCGAGGTCGTCGACATGGGTGAAGCCGGTGAAGGGGGCGTCCGGCTTCTTCGCGCGCATCGCGTCGGTGAGCAGCGCGTTCACCACGAGGATGGTCGCGGCGGACCCGGTGCCCTTGAAGGAGTCCGCCAGCGCGAGCATCCACGCCTCGGCGGCGGCCTTGGCGGTGGCGTAGGCGGCGCTGCCCTGCTCGGGCCGCCGCGCCCCCGGCTGGGACACGATGACCGCGCGGCCGTCCGGCGCCTGCGCCAGCGGCTCGGCGAACGCCAGCGTGGTGTGCTGGAGGGTGCGGACCAGCAGGTCGTGCAGGAACGCCCAGTCGGCCAGGTCGGTCTCGGCGAACGTCTTGCCGCCGCGCCAGCCGCCGACCAGGTGCACCAGCCCGTCCACCCGGCCGTGCTCGCCGACGACGTGCGCCGCCCACTCCCGGGTGCCGCCCGCGTCCAGCAGGTCCACCTCGGCCCCGTGCACGCCGGGCAGGTCCCACTCGACCGGCCGGACGTCGGCGGCCACCACCGTGGCCCCCTCGGCGGCCAGCCGCCGCACGGCGGCCCGCCCGGCGGGCCCGCCCGCCCCGGCGACCACGATCACCCTGTCCTTCACCCGCGGATCCCCTTCGTCGATGCGATCACGTCGGCGAGCCTCCTGCGCAGCGCCTCGTAGAACATGCTCAGCGGGAACTCGTCCGGCAGCACGGCGTCGGTCCACGCCTTCGGCGGGCCGCCCGCCGGGAGCGCGTCCACGCCCCTGGCCCACACCGAGCCCGGATGCGGTTCCACATACCGTGATACCAGGTCGTAGGCGGCCAGCCAGTGCGCGAGCTTCGGCCGGTCGATGCTGTCGCGGTACAGCTTCTCGATCTCCTCGCACAGGTCCACCACGGCGGCGTCCACCCGGGCCCAGTCCAGGCTCAGCCGGTTGTCGGTCCACCGCAGCACGTCGTTCTTGTGCAGGTAGGAGAACAGCAGCTGGCCGCCCAGCCCGTCGTAGTTGCGGACCCGCTCCCCGGTGATCGGGAACCGGAACAGCCGGTCGAACAGGATCGCGTGCCGCACCAGCGGCGCGTGCGGCACCCCCTCGGCCGCCAGCCGCACGCACTCGCGGTAGGTGGTCAGGTCGCAGCGCAGCTCCTCCAGCGCGTACAGCCAGTACGGCATCCGCTGCTTGATCATGAACGGGTCGAACGGCAGGTCGCCGCGGCTGTGCGTGCGGTCGTGGATCAGGTCCCACATGACGAAGGTGTCGCGGGCCAGGTCCTGCCCGGCCACCAGGCGGGCCGCGTCGGGCGGCAGCGACAGCCGCAGCGTGTCGGCGGCGGCGCGGCTCACCCGGCGGAACCGGGCCGCCTCCCGGTCGCAGAAGATCGCGCCCCAGGTGAACCGGGGCGGCACCTCGCGCACCGCGACGGTCTCGGGGAACAGCACCGCCGAGTTGGTGTCGTACCCGGAGGTGAAGTCGGTGAAGGCGACCGGCACGAACATCGGGTTGTCGTACCGGGAACGTTCCAGCTCGGCCAGCCAGTCCGGCCACACCACCCGCAGCAGCACCGCCTCCAGGTTGCGGGCGGGGTTGCCGTTCTGGGTGTACATCGGGAACACCACCAGGTGCTCCAGGCCGTCCTCGCGGCGCAGCTGCGGCTGGAAGGCGGTCAGCGCGTCGAGGAAGTCCGGCACGCCGAGGCCCCCGTCGGCCCAGCGCCGCAGGTCCGTCTGAACCGCCTCCAGGTACGCCGCGTCGTGCGGGAACAGCGGGGCCAGTTCGCCGACGTGCCCGGCGATCCGCTCGACCAGCGGCCGGGCGGCGGCGTGGTGCCCGTCCGCGACCGAGCCGTCCTTGTCCTGGAGCGTGCGCAGTTCCTCCACCGCGTCCTTGAGCGCCGCCCAGGCGGGGTGCGCGGCGGCGGGGGAGTCGTGCCGGGCGGAGACGGCGGCGGGCTCCCCGGCGGCCCAGGTCACGACGTTGGTCCACAGCACGGCCTGGTCGTGCTCGTCGATGGAGTCGTCCCCGAACAGGTCGGAGTCGGCGAAGACGGCGACCCGGCCCCGGCCCGCCCGGACCGCCACGGCCAGCGGGGCGCCCGCCGGGTCGGCGGTCGGCGAGGAACGCAGCAGCACGCGGGCCTCGTCCGGCGACGCCGGGTCGAGGGTCAGCGCCCCGGCGCGGTAGAAGCACGCCGCCCGGACCCCGGCCAGCAGGTCCTCCGGCGCGTCGGGGTCGCGCACCGGCTCGGCCATGACCCACGCGGCCACGTCCCGGTGCGCGTGGGACGGGTCGGTGACGGTGGTGTTCACCACGCCCACCCCGAACCGCGCGAGCAGCTCGGTCAGGTTGCTGCCGTACTTGTCCTGTTCGCACTCGGCCAGCACGACCAGGCCCCCGCCCGCCCGGACGTGCGCCTCGACCGCGTCGATCTCCTCGGGCGTCAGCACCGGGCTGCCCACGCCGGTGGTGCGCTCCCAGCGGTCCTCGGCCGGATGGGCGATCACCAGCACGTCGCGGCCGGCCAGCGCGGCGGCGTCCAGCGGGCCCGCGACATGGGGGACGATCTCGTGGCCCCGGCGGCGCAGCAGCCCGGCCGCCCGCAGATAGCCGCTGTCGGCCGGATGGCCGGGGTTCATCGCCGTCACCGTCTCGGGGCGGACGCTCCAGGACTCCCGATGCGCCTCGTCGAACACCACCCGGGCGAAGCCGTGCATGCGACACCTCCACAACCTGATCGTTGCGGAGATCTTACGGGGTATTCGCCTGGTTGATGCAAATCTTTCTGCGTTGGTCCGTCAGGGCAGGACCTCGTGGTCGTTCCGGCCGTTGGCGGGGTGCCCGCCGACCTCCCCGGCCGGGCGGCGCGCCGGGACCACCCGGGCCCGCAGCGCGTCCAGGTCCTCGCCCAGCCGGGCCACGTTGGCCTGCAGCTCGCGCCAGATGCCGGTCCGCTGCTCCAGCCGCGCCGCCCGGTCCCGCAGGGCGTCCAGGCGCCGCTCGGCGGCCGACAGCCGGTCCTCCCGGCCGGCCGCCTCCTGCCCGGCCCGCAGCAGCCGGGTGGCCAGCCTCGTCACGTCCCGCTCGACCTCGTGGACGCGCTCGTCGATCCCCGGCAGCAGCCGCTCGTTGAGCTGAGCCACCAGCGAGTCGAGCTGCCGGCGGGCCGCCGCCAGCTCCGCGGCCTGCTCGTCCAGCCGCCGTTCCAGCCGGTCGGCGCGCCGTCGCTGCTCCGCCGCCTCGGCCCGCAGCCGGGCGATCTCGGCCCGCTGATCCCGGCCGGGGGCCGGCAGGGACGACAGCAGGCGCTCGGCCTCCCCGGCGACGCGCCGGGCCAGGGTCGGCAGGATCAGGGGCATGGGCGCTCCAGGCGTCTCAAAGGTGAACCTTGGGCGACTTGGGGGTTTCTACACCCTAAGCGAACTCCCCTGAGACGGAGGCCCTCAGCGGCCGGTTCCGGTGCTCCCGGTCACGCGCCGGCCGATCACGCGTCGGCGGCCGGGCCCGGGTGCGTCCCCCGGTGCGGCGGCCCGGTGCGGCCCGTGTGGGCGCACACGCACAGCCCGTGCCGGGTGATCAGCTCCGCGCGGGCCCGGGTGTACTCCGCCGGGCTCCGCGCCGGTCGTACACGTCGGCAGGTCAGGCACAACACCTTCGCTCCCCTCCTCGGGACGCCGGATCGGACGACCGGCCGGGGGCCCCCGG
>DATADI010000421.1:0-6622 GCA_036258615.1 Thermomonospora sp.
GCACCGGCGGCAGCAGCCCGGGGTCGGTCCGGCCGTTCAGCGCGCCGGGGTCGATGCGGGCGGCGGCCACCAGGGGGCGGCCGAGGGACGGCGCGGCGTCGAGCAGCGCGAGGCCCTGCGCGTCGCCCAGCGGCAGCAACCCGGTCCGGCCGATGCGCGACCGGTCGGCCTCCGACAGGCCGCCGGTCATCGTGCTGGCCTTCTCCCACAACCCCCACGCGATGCTGGTCGCCGGGAGCCCGCGCGCCCGCCGGTGCTGCGCCAGGGCGTCCAGGTAGGTGTTGGCGGCGGCGTAGCTCGCCTGCCCCGGGTTGCCCGCGATGCCCGCGACCGAGGAGAACAGCACGAACGCGGCCAGGTCGTGGTGTCGGGTCAGCTCGTGCAGGTGCCGGGCGGCGTCGGCCTTGGCGGCCAGCACCCGGCCCAGCCCCTCGGCGGTGAGCGTCTCGACGGTGCCGTCGTCCAGCACCCCGGCGGCGTGCACCACGGCGGTCAGCGGGTGCTCGGCGGGCACGGCCGCCAGCAGTTCGGCCAGCGCGTCGCGGTCGCCCACGTCGCAGGCCGCCAGGGTCGCCTCCGCGCCGAGGTCCCGCAGGTCGGCCAGCAGCCGGTCGGCGTTCTCGGCGGCCGGGCCGCTCCGGCTGACCAGCAGCAGCCGCCGTGCGCCGTGCTCGGCCGCCAGGTGCCGGGCCACCAGCCCGCCCAGCGCCCCGGTGGCCCCGGTGACCAGCACCGTGCCCTCGGGGTCCGGCGCGGCCGGGACGGTCAGCACCACCTTGCCGATGTGCCGGGCCTGGCTGACGTACCGGAACGCCTCGGAAGCCCGGCGGATGTCCCACGTCGTCAGCGGCAGCGGACGCAGCACGCCCCGCCCGAACAGCTCCAGCAGCTCGGTGAGCATCTCCTGGATCCGCTCCGGGCCCGCCTCGAACAGGTCGAACGCCCGGTACGCGACGCCGGGGTGCGCGGCGGCGACGGCCTCCGGGTCCCGAACGTCGCTCTTGCCCATCTCGACGAACCGGCCACCGCGGGGCAGCAGCCGCAGCGAGGCGTCCACGAACTCGCGTGCCAGGGAGTCCAGCACGACGTCCACGCCCCGCCCGGCGGTGGCGGCGAGGAACTCCCGCTCGAAGTCCAGGGTGCGGGAGGAGGCGATGTGGGCCTCGTCCAGCCCCAAGGCGTGCAGCGCGGGCCACTTGCCCTGACCGGCCGTGGCGTAGACCTCCGCGCCCCAGTGCCGGGCGAGCTGCACCGCCGCCATGCCGACGCCTCCGGCCGCCGCGTGGACGAGCACGGACTCGCCGCTCCGCAGCCCCGCCAGGTCGGCCAGGCCGTAGTAGGCGGTCAGGAACACCACCGGCACCGACGCCGCCTCGGCGAACGACCACCCCTCGGGGATCGGCGCGAGGTACCGGCGGTCGGTGGCCGCCGTGGTGCCCATGGCGTCGGAGAACAGCCCCATCACCCGGTCGCCGGGGGCCAGGTCGGTGACCTCGGACCCGACCTCCAGCACCACACCGGCGGCCTCCGCGCCGAACGCCGCCTCACCCGGGTACATGTCCAGCGCGATCAGCACGTCACGGAAGTTCAGCCCCGCCGCCCGTACCGCGACCCGGACCTCCAGCGGCTCCAGGGGCCGTTCGTCCTCCGGGACGGGCACCAGGGTGAGGCTCTCCAGGACGCCCCGGCCGGGCACCGCCAGCCGCCAGTCCGGCGTGGCGGGCACCGGCAGCGCGTCGTCCGGGGCCGGGCGCGCCAGCCGGGGGACGTGCAGCACGCCGTCCCGGACCCCGACCTGCGGCTCCCCGGAGGCCAGCGCCGCCCCCAGTGCCCGGTAGGAGGTCTCCGAGCCGTCCACGTCGATGAGCGTGAACCGGCCGGGATGCTCGGACTGCGTGCTGCGCAGCAGCCCCCACACGGCGGCCGGGCCGGGCTCGGCGACACGGTCGGCGGGCGTGATCGCCACGGCCCCCCGGGTGACCACCACGAGCCGCGACGACGCGCGGCTCTCGTCGGCGAGCCAGTCCTGCACCAGCCGCAGCATCCGGGTCGTGACGGCGGCGGCCGTCGGCTCCGTCCCGGGCGGCACGGCGGACGTGAGGACGACCGGGGCGTCCTCCTCGACCGTGAGGCCCGCCGCCGCCAACTCCGCATCGGGCTCGAACAGCGCCACCGCACCGGGCGGCTGTGCGTCCTCGGGAACGGTGAGCGTCGGCCAGTCCAGGTGGAACAGCGACCGGCGCTCTTCCGCACCACCGCGCTGGGCGGCGGTGTTGACCGGGCGCAGCACCAACGACCCGATCGTCGCGACGGGCGCGCCGGTGGAGTCGGCGGCGGTGAGCCGTACCGTGTCCGCGCCGGTCCGGGTGAGCCGCAGGCGCAGCGCTCCCGCCCCGGTGGCGTGCAGGGTCACGTCGCTCCACGAGAACGGCACGTACGGGGTCGCGGCGGTCGCGTCGTCGGCGGTGGAGCTGAGGAACAGGGCGTGCAGCGCCGCGTCGAGCAGCGCCGGATGGATGCCGAAGCCGCCCGCCTCCTCCCTCCGGTCGCCGGGAAGGGCGACCTCGGCGAACACGTCGTCGCCCTTCCGCCACGCGGCACGCAGCCCCTGGAACGCGGGCCCGTAGGCGTAGCCGTCACCGGCGAGCCGCTCGTACAGGCCGGTCAGGTCGGCCGGGACGGCGTCCTCGGGCGGCCAGGTCTCCGCCGGTCGGCCGGGCTCGGGTTCGGCCGGGGACAGCGTGCCGACCGCGTGCCGTGTCCAGGGCGTGTCCTCGCCCGCAGTGACGCCCGGCTCGGGACGCGAGTACACGGCGAGGGACCGGCGGCCGTCGTCGGCGGGCGCGCCGACCGTCACCTGAAGCTGGACGGCCTCGTCGGCGGGGAGGACGAGCGGCGCCTCCAGGGTCAGTTCGTCCAGGTGGCCGAGGCCGAGGCGGCGGCCCGCCTCCAGGGCCAGTTCGATGTGGGCGGTCCCGGGCAGCAGCGTCATGCCCGCGATGGCGTGGTCGGCCAGCCACGGGTGGGTCGCCGTCGCGAGCCGCCCGGTCAGGACGAGGCCCTGACCGTCGCCGAGGTCGAGGGTCGCGCCGAGCAGCGGATGGTCCGCCGGGGTCAGCCCGAGGCTCGCGGGGTCGTCGGCGAGCACGGGCGGGTCGAGCCAGTAGCGGCGGCGTTGAAAGGGATAGGTGGACAGCGGGATGATCCTGCGGCCCTCCTCGCCGTACAGGGCGGTCCACCCGACCGTGACGCCACGCGCGTGGGCGCGGGCGAGCCCGGTGAGCAGGGTGAGCGGCTCGGGACGGCCCCGGCGCAGCGTCGGCACCGCCGCCGCCTCGGACGCGGTCTCGGTGAGCGTGTCGAGCGTCTGCTGAGCCAGGCCGCTGAGCGTGGCGTCCGGCCCGACCTCCAGCAGCGTCGTGGCCCCCAGGTCGTGCAGCGCGCGGACCCCGTCGTGGAACCGGACGGCCTCCCGGATGTGCCGCACCCAGTACTCGGGGGAGGTCAGCTCCTCGGCGGTCGCGACCCGCCCGGTCACGTTGGAGACCACCGGGATCGCCGGAGGCCGGAACGTCAGCCCCTCCGCGACCTGGCGGAACGCGTCCAGCATCGGGTCCATCCGTGGTGAGTGGAAGGCGTGGCTCACCGTCAGGCGGCGGGTCTTGACCCCCCGTTCCGCGAGCGTGGCGGCGAGGTCGTCCACCGCGTCGGCGTCACCGGACAGCACGGTGGAGTCCGGGCCGTTGACGGCGGCGATCGCGACCCGGCCCTCCAGCCCGTCCAGCAGCGGGCGGACCTCCTCCTCGGCGGCCCGGACCGACACCATGGAGCCCCCGGCGGGCAGCTCGTCCATCAACCGGCCCCGGGCGGCGACCAGGGCGGCGGCGTCCGGCAGGTCGAGGACCCCGGCGACGTGGGCGGCGACCAACTCGCCGATGGAGTGCCCCAGCAGCACGTCAGGCGTGACGCCCCAGTGCTCCAGCAGCCGGAACAGCGCCGTCTCCAGCGCGAACAGGGCGGGCTGCGTGTAGCGGGTGCGGTCGAGGAGCGCGGCGTCGTCTTCGGCGAACAGCAGGCTCGTGAGGGGCCGGTCCAAGTGCTGGTCCAGGTGTCCGCAGACCTCGTCGAGCGCGGCGGCGAACGCCGGGTACGCCTCGTATAGCTCCCGGCCCATCCCGGGTCGCTGCGCGCCCTGACCGGAGAACAGCAGCGCCAGCCCGCCCGGCACTTCCGGCAGCGTGTCCTGGACGACCAGCGGTGTGGGCCTGCCCTCGGCGAACGACCGCAGGGCCTCCAGGGTCGCGTCAACCCCGTCCGCCAGGACGACCGCACGCCGGTCGAACAGCGACCTGCCCTTGGTGAGCGTGTACGAGACGTTCAGCGGATCCAGGGCCGGATAGCGCTCCAGGACGTGCGACAGCCCGGCCGCCTGCCCGCGCAGCGCCTCCTCGGTGCGCGCCGAGATCGGCCACGGGATCAGACCGGCGGGGGGCTCCTCAGGCGTCGCGACTTGGGCCGGCTCCTCGGGCTCGGCGGTCCGCTCCTCGCCGGACGCTCCCGCCCGCCCGGCGGAAGACGCGGACGCCGGCTCGGGGAGGGGCCGCTCCAGGATCAGGTGGGCGTTGGTGCCGCTGATCCCGAACGAGGACACGGCGGCGCGGCGGGGCTCCCCGGTCTCCGGCCACGGCTGGTTCTCGGTGAGCAACGAGATCCCGCCGCCGTTCCAGTCCACATGCGGGGTGGGTTCGTCCACGTGCAGGGTTCTCGGGAGGATCCCGTGCCGCATCGCCTGGACCATCTTGATGACCCCGGCGACTCCGGCGGCGGCCTGGGTGTGCCCGATGTTGGACTTGACCGACCCGAGCCACAGCGGCCGGTCGGCGGGCCGGTGCCGCCCGTAGGTGGCCAGAAGGGCCTGCGCCTCGATCGGGTCGCCGAGCGTGGTGCCCGTGCCGTGCGCCTCCACGGCGTCCACCTGCTCCGGGCTGAGCCGGGCGTTGGCCAGCGCCTGCTGGATGACGCGCTGCTGGGCGGGGCCGTTGGGGGCGGTCAGGCCGTTGCTGGCGCCGTCCTGGTTGACGGCGCTGCCCCGGATCACCGCCAGCACCGGGTGCCCGTTGCGCTGCGCGTCCGACAGCCGCTCCAGCAGCAGCAGGCCCGCGCCCTCGCCCCAGCCGGTGCCGTCGGCCGCCGAGGCGAACGCCTTGCAGCGGCCGTCCGGCGCGAGTCCGCCCTGCTTGCTGAACTCGGCGAAGATGCTCGGCGCGGACATGATCGTCACGCCGCCCGCCAGTGCCAGCGAGCACTCGTCGTTGCGCAGCGCCTGGGCGGCCAGGTGCAGCGCCACCAGCGAGGACGAGCAGGCGGTGTCCACCGTCACCGCCGGGCCCTCCAGCCCGAACGTGTACGCCACCCGCCCGGACGCCACGCTGGTCGCGGTGCCGGTGAGGAAGTACCCGCCGAGCCCGTCGGGGGCCCTGCGCAGCCGGGAGGCGTACTCCTGGGCGATCACCCCGGTGAACACGCCGGTCCGCGCGCCCCGCTGGGTGACCGGGTCGATCCCGGCCCGCTCGAACGCCTCCCAGGCGATCTCCAGCAGCACCCGCTGCTGCGGGTCCATCGCCAGCGCCTCCCGGGGGGAGATCCCGAAGAACGCCGCGTCGAAGTCGGCGGCGTCGTACAGGAAACCGCCCTCGCGGACCCGCGTGACGGACGGGTCGTCGCCGTAGATCCGCTCGACGTCCCACCCGCGGTCGCGGGGCAGCCCGTCGACCACGTCCCGGCCGTCGCGCACCAGCTTCCACAGCTCCTCGGGGAAGTGCACCTCGCCGGGGAAGCGGCAGGCCATCGCGATGATCGCGATGGGCTCCCGGCCGCGGGCCTCGGTCTCCTGGAGCCGCCGCCGGGTCTGCCGCAGATCCGCGGTCGCACGCCTGAGATAGTCGCGGAGCCTGTCCTCGTTCACCATGCGATGCCGTTTCCCCTCGTGCGTCGGGCTCAGCGAAGGCCGAGTTCGTGGTCGAGCGTGCTGAACAGTTCCTCGTCGGTGGCCGACCCCAGGTCGTCGTCGGCGGCGGGCGCGTCCTCCGGCCCGCTCCACCGCCACACCAGTGCCTGGAGCCGGGACAGCACCGCGGCGCGGGACTCCTCGTCGTCCGGGAGCCCGGCGAGCGCGGCCTCCAGCCGCTCCAGCTCGGCCAGCGCCGAGTCCGCCGTGCCGCCGGGCAGCAGCTCGCCGAGCAGGTGCCGGGCGAGCGCGGCCGGGTTGGGATGGTCGAAGACCAGGGTCGCCGGGAGCCGCAGGCCCGTCGCCGTGCCCAGCCGGTTGCGCAGCTCCACCGCCGTGAGGGAGTCGAAGCCGAGTTCCTTGAACGCGCGCCCGGCGTCGATGGGCCCTCCGTCGTCGCGGGCGAGGACCGCGGCGGCGGTCCGGCGCACCAGGTCGAGCAGGTGCTCGTGGCGTTCGGCCTCGGGCATCGCGGCCAGCCGCTCCGCCAGCGAGCCGGACCCGCCGTCCGGGGCGCCCAGCGGGTCGAGGACCCGCCGCACGGGCGTGCGCACCAGCCCCCGGAACACCGGCGGCAGCAGCCCCGCGACCGCCTGCGCCCGCAGCGCGCCGGGC
>DATADI010000422.1:0-3842 GCA_036258615.1 Thermomonospora sp.
GGCCGGGGCCCGGGGTGGGCGGCGGCTCGGGTGGGGGCACCGGCGGCTCGGGGCCGGGGATCGGCGGGCGGGGGCCCGGGGGGTCCGGCCGGGGCGGGGGCGGGACCGGGGGCGGTTCGGGCATGGGGTCGGTGGCGTCCATGCCGTTCCCCTACCCGTGAGACGCGCCGATGACCGCCCTTCGGGACCGGCGTGTGCGCGCGGCGCCCCGGACAGGGCAGGATGGACCCCATGAGGGACACCCGAGCGACGGCTCATGGGTTGCGCACCGCCATCGAGCGCAGCGGTTACTATCCGGCACTCGTCGCGGACGCGGTCGAATCGGCGCTGGGCGACGAGACGGTGCTGGCGTACGTGGTGCACCATGAGGCCACCTTCGACCCGGCGATGGAGGTGCGGCGCCACGTGACGGTGCTGGTGCTGTCGCCGACCCGGCTCCTGGTGTGCCACACCGACGAGCACCCGCCCGGCGAGGGCGTGCCGCAGGCCCACGCGTCGACCACCACCGAGGCGGTCCGGCTCGACCGGATCCAGTCGGTCGCGGTGACCCGCGTGGTCCCCGACCCCGCCTCCTACGTGCCCGGCGTCCCGCCCAGCGAGGTCGTGCTGACCATCGGCTGGGGCGCCATCGCCCACATCGACCTCGAGCCCGCCACCTGCGGCGACGAGTCCTGCGAGGCCGACCACGGCTACACCGGCAACGTGACCGCCGACGACATGTCGCTGCGGGTCAGCGAGGCCGCCGACGGCGCCGACGCGGTGGTGCAGGTCCTGGCGTTCGCCCAGGCCCTGTCGGCCGCCACCGGCTGAGGCGCCCCGGTGACCCCCGGTCAGGGACCCGGCGGCGGGCCGGTCGTCCCCCGCTACGGGTCGGCGGCGCTGGCCGACCTGCCTCCGTCGGTGCTGGCCGCGCTCGGCGTGCCCGGCGCGGACAACGTGCTCGGGCTGCCGCCGGCCGCCCGGATCTGCGTGCTGATCATCGACGGGCTGGGCGAGGAACTGCTGCGCGAGCACGCCGCGGACGCGCCGTTCCTCAGCGCGCTGCCGGGGCGGGTGCTGACCGCCGGGTTCCCGGCGTCCACGCCGACCAGCCTGGCCTCGCTGGGCACCGGCCTGCCGCCCGGCGGGCACGGCCTGCTGGGCATCCAGGTCGCCGTCCCCGGCACCGGCACCCTGCTCAACTGCCTCAAGTGGGACGACTCCGTCGACCCGGCGGTGTTCCAGCCCGCCCCCACCGCGTACGAGCGGGCGGCGGCCGACGGCGTCAGCGTCGGGTACGTGGCGTCCCGGCTGTACCGGGGCAGCGGGCTCAGCGTCGCCACCGCGCGGGGGGCCGCCTACATCCCGGCCGACAGCCTGGGGCAGCTCGTCGCGCAGGCCGAGGTCGCGCTGCGCGAGGGCGACCGCTCCTACGTGACCGTCTACCACCCCGACCTCGACTCCACCGGCCACGTCTACGGGGCGGGGTCGGCGGCGTGGCGGTACCAGCTCCAGTTCGTCGACCGGCTCGCCGAGCGGATCGCCGAGGTGCTGCCGCCGGGCGCCGCGCTGTACGTCACCGCCGACCACGGCATGGTCAACCCGACCGACCGGGTGGACGCCGACGAGGTGGAGGCGCTGCGCACCGGGGTGGCCCAGCTCGGCGGCGACGCGCGGGCCCGGTACGTGTACGCCGAGCCCGGCGCGGCCGAGGAGGTGCTGGCGGCCTGGCGGGAGACGGTCGGCGACCGCGCCTGGGTCCGGTCCCGCGACGAGGCGGTCGCGGAGGGCTGGTTCGGGCCGGTGGCGCCGGGGATGCTGCACCGCATCGGGGACGTGGTGGCGGTCCCGCACGGCGACATGGCGATCGTCGCCTCCCGGCGGGAGCCGGTGGTGACGCGGCTGGTCGGCATGCACGGCTCGCTGATCCCGCGTGAGCAGCTCGTCCCGCTGATCAGCGACCATCGCCTGTAGCCGGGCGCCCCGCTACGCTCGGGTGACGTGACGAACGACGAGCGTCCCCTCATCGACGTGCCCGCGCTGGCCGAGGCGCTGGAGCGGCCGGAGCCCCCGATCCTGCTGGACGTGCGGTGGCGGCTGGCGGGGCCTCCCGGCGTGGAGGCGTACCGGGAGGGGCACCTGCCGGGCGCGGTGTTCGTCGACCTGGACCGTGACCTGGCCGGTCCGCCGGGGCCGGGGGGCCGCCACCCGCTCCCCGCTGCGGACGCCTTCGAGGCGGCGATGCGCGCGGCGGGCGTCCGGAACGACGGGCTCGTCGTGGTGTACGACGAGGCCGACTCCACCGCCGCCGCGCGTGCCTGGTGGACCCTGCGGTACTTCGGGCACCCGCGGGTCCGGGTGCTGGACGGCGGTTACCGGGCGTGGGCCGGGTCGGGCCGCCCGGTGACCACCGACGTTCCCGCCCCTGCCCCCGGCGACTTCACCGCCCGCCCCGGCGGGCTGCCCGCGCTGGCCGCCGACACGGCGTTCGCGCTGGCCAAGGACGGAGTGTTGCTGGACGCGCGGGCGGCCGAGCGGTACCGGGGGGAGGTCGAGCCGGTCGATCCGGTCGCCGGGCACATCCCGGGCGCGGTGTCGGCCCCGACGCTCGACAACGTCGGGGCGGACGGGCGGTTCCTGGCCCCGGAGGTCCTGCGCGAGCGGTTCGCCGGGCTCGGCGTCACCGGGGACGTGCCGGTGGGCGCCTACTGCGGGTCCGGGGTGACCGCCGCGCACGAGGTGCTGGCCCTGCACGTCGCCGGGGTCCCCGCCGCGCTGTACGTGGGGTCCTGGTCCGACTGGGTGACCGATCCGTCCCGTCCGGTGGCCACCGGGCCGTCCTGAGCGCTCACCCCGCCCCGAAGCACAGGAACCCGAGGTCACCGGAGGTCCGCGGCACCGCCGCCAGCGCCTGCGAGGGCGTCATGCCCTCCCGGAGCCGCCGGTGGAACCCCGTCATGAACGTCCGGGCGCTCACGTCCCGGACGGGGGCGACGCTGGCGACCACCGTCGCGGTGCCCAGGCTCAGCAGGACCCCGACGATGCCCAGCGCCCCGTCCCCGGCCGACGCGCGTCCCGCCTCGCAGGCCGACAGCACCATCAGACGCGGCGCGACGGTGAGGTCCTCCAGGTCGTACCCCATCAGGGGCCCGTCGGCCAGCCGCAGGTGGGAGAACAGCGCGTTGTCCGACCGGAACTCCCCATGGGCCGCCAGGTGCACCAGGTCCGCGCCCTCGCAGGCCCGCCGTACCGCCTCGGCGGTGGCGTCCGCGCCGACCAGCGTGGTCGCACCGGGGTAGAGCCGGGACAGCGCCGCGACCTCCGCACCCGCCTCGGCGAGGTCGGGCCCGGCCGCCAGGACGACCCCGCCCGCCCCCGCCGGTCCGGTGCGGTGGGCGTACAGCCACGCGGTCGCCGACGGGACGACGGTGAACGGCCGCCGCACGACGGCCGCCCAGGGCACGGCGTGCAGCGGCCCCGTGGGGGCCAGCACCACCTCACGGTCGGCCAGCGCCCGGATCAGGCCCGCCGGGATCCTCGTCGCCACGTCCTGCGCCGCGTGTCGCAGGCCGTTCACGCCCGCCTCGTCACCGGAGCGGGCCAGCCGCCGCACCGCGAACCGCAGCAGGCCCGCCTCCCGCACCGCCCGCTCGTACGGGCCGAGGGGCCAGCGGCGGCAGCGTCCGGCGACGACCGTCACGGCGTGCAGCTCGCCGCCGACGCGGATCAGCTGGACCAGCGCCCGGTCGCCCAGGGCGTCCACCAGCTCGGCGACGTCGCAGGCGGCCGGTGGTGCGCCGTTCCCGGCCGGGGGCGAACGACGCCGGGCCCGGGTGCGCACCGCCTGCTCCAGTACGGCCAGG
>DATADI010000423.1:0-2035 GCA_036258615.1 Thermomonospora sp.
GGCGGGGGACGGCACCGGGCCGGGGTGGATCGGTCGCGGGGGCCCGGAGGGTCCCGCGACCGGGACACGGGCAGCGGCTCCACGGCGGCCGGGGACGGCCGTTGGCCGCGGTGTCGGCCGGTAGGCCGATGGATCAATCAGCCTCGGAGGCGGTGCCGGTCTCGCCGCGCCAGGTGGCCAGCCGGCCGGCCCGGCTGACCGCCCGCAGCCGCCGCTCGGCCTCGGCACGTGACCCGCGCGCGGACACCAGCAGTGCCTGGTCGCCCCGCATGAGCCGGGTCGTCGGTCCGGGCACGAAGGACCGCCCGTCGCGGACGATGAGCACCACCGCGGCGTCCTCCGGCAGCCGCAGCTCCGGCAGGTAGACGCCGTGCAGCCGTGACCCGTCGGGCACGGTCAGCTGCATCAGCTCGGCGTCCAGCTCCTCCAGGGGTGCAGCCTCGACCTGCACGTCGCGGGGCGTGACCGGGGTGGCGATCCGCAGGCGCCGCGCGAGCCATGGCAGCGACCAGCCCTGGACGATGGTGAAGATGACCACCAGCACGAAGACCGTGTCGAAGACGGTCATCGCCCCGGGGACCTGCGCGGTCAGCGGGATGATGGCCGCGACGATCGGCACCGCCCCACGCAGGCCGGCCCAGGAGATGAAGACCTGCTGCGCCCAGGGGAACCGGAACCACGCCAGGCTGGCCACCACCGACAGGGGCCGGGCGACCAGCAGCAGCGCGGCGCCCACCACGAGCGCCGGCCCCACGGCGTCGGCCAGCCGGCCCGGCGACACGAGGAGGCCGAGGAGGACGAACAGGCCGATCTGCGCCAGCGAGGCCATGCCCTCGGCGAAGCCGACGCTGGCCGTGCGGTTCGGGACCGTGGCGTTCCCGAGCACGACGCCGCAGAGGTAGACCGCGGCGAAGCCCGACGTGTGCGCCAGCGATGCCGACGAGTACGCGAGCACGCAGAGTGCCAGCGTCGCCAGGGGGTAGAAGCCGGCCACGGGCAGTGCCACCCGGCGCAGCAGGGCGGCGCCACCGAAGCCGATCCCGACCCCGATGACCGCCCCTCCGATGAGCTCGACGGCCACCACCACGCCGACCAGCCACCACGGCTGCGTCGACGCCCCGGTGAGCGACTCGGCCAGGACGGTCACGAGCAGGATGACCGGGGCGTCGTTGAGGCCGCTCTCCGCCTCCAGGGAGGCCGCCAGCCGGCGCGGGAGGGGCAACCGCCGCAGGGTGGCGAAGACGGCGGCGGCGTCGGTGGAGCTGATGACCGCGGCCAGCAGGAGGGCGAAGCCCCAGTCGAAGCCGAGGAGGAGGACGCCGATGCCCGCGGTCACGCCCACGCTGACCGCGACGCCGATGGTGGACAGCGAGATCCCTGGCCCGATCGCCCGCCGGACGTCGCCCCACCGGGTCGTGAGACCACCTTCGGCCAGGATGACGACGAGCGCGGCGTATCCCAGCGTCTGGGTGAGCCCGTAGTCCTCGAACTGCACGCCGAGGCCGCTCTCCCCCATGGCCACCCCGAACGCGAGGTAGAGCAGCAGGCTGGGGAGCCCCAGCCGATCCGCCAGACGGAGCGCGACGGCCGCCACGAGGACGACGACCGCGCCCACGGCGAGCGCGACGGTGACCGTCGGGTTCACCGCGCGCGCCTGTCCACCTCCGCAGTCTCCCGTACGCCGAGGCCGGCCCCGTCCTGAGACCCGGCGGTCCGGCTGGGACGGGCAGCGGAACCAGGTGGCGGGCTCGGGGATGATGGGGGCGTGAGCTCACCCGGCCCCTTCCGCGCGCTGCCCCCTCAGGTCGACCTGCCCGCCGTGGAGCAGGAGGTCCTGGGCCGCTGGGAGGCCGACAAGGTCTTCGCCCGCACGCTCGAGGCCTCCGCCGGCCGCCCGCAGTGGAACGTCTACGAGGGCCCGCCGACCGCCAACGGCCGCCCGGGCACCCACCACATCGAGGCGCGCGCGTTCAAGGACGTCTTCCCCCGGTTCAAGACCATGCAGGGCTGGCACGTGCCCCGCCGCGCCGGCTGG
>DATADI010000424.1:0-8892 GCA_036258615.1 Thermomonospora sp.
GGCTGGACATGGGCGACCTCGATCTCGTGGCGAGCGAGATCGTGACGAACGCGGTGACGCACTCGGCGTTCGTCACGATCTCGCTCACCACGAGATCGAGGTCGCCCATGTCCAGCCCCGTCCCGTCCAGCCGCCCCCGCAGGAACCGCCGAACCTCCCGCACGTCCACCCGCTCCCCACCGGCCCCCGGAAATCCCACCCGCTCCAGAACCGCCAGCCCCTCCAACACCCGCACCCCTCCGAGGCTGGAACGTTGATCCATGCGAGTCCTCCCATCGGGCTCATGCCGTTGTGGATGTTCCCCTGCGCATCGCACATGCGCGATGACAGGCTGTTGCAGCCAGGATGCACCACGCGATAGCGTTCTGCAATATTGCTTCTGAAATCCTGCTAACAATCAAGGAGGACTCGATGGCGCGGAGTCTTGAGCCGGGTCACAGCCCGACGCTGCGTGCTCGTCGCCTCGCGCTCGAACTGACCAATCGGCGCGAGGCCGCCGGCCTGTCGCGAGAGGACGTCACGCGGCGGCTGGAGTGGTCCAGCTCCACGCTGTTCCGCATCGAGACCGGCCGCACCAAGCCGCAGCCGCGCAGCGTCCGGGAACTTCTCGACCTGTACGGCGTGACGGGCGCGGAACGGGAGGGCCTCATCCAACTGGCTCGCGACGCGCGTCGGCCCGGCTGGTGGCACTCGTTCCGCGACGTCCTGCCCAACCCGTACGAGGTCTACATCGGCCTGGAGGCCGGAGCAGCCACCATCCGCACCTTCGAGCCGCTCTCGGTGTCGGGCCTGCTCCAGACGCCTGACTACGCCCGTGCAATGATCCGGGGCGGCCCTCAGGAGTTGGACCATGACGAGATCGAACGCCGGGTGGAGGTGCGCATGGCAAGGCAGCAGATCCTCACCCGGCCAGACCGTCCGCGCCTGTGGGCGGTGATGGACGAGGCGGCGCTCTATCGGATGGTCGGCGGTGAAACGATCATGCGTGCGCAGCTCCGCCACTTGGTGGATGTGGCGGAGCAGGGGAAGACAACGATCCAGGTGGTTCCGTTCAAGGCGGGCGTCCATGCCGGGACGACCGGCATGTTCATCATCCTCGACTTCCCTGAGCCCACCGACCGAGACGTGGTGTACGTGGAGACCCTGCCAGAAGGTATCTACCTGGACAACGCAAGTGACGTCGCGACGTATACGCTTGCATTTGAGCGCTTGGTCGCCGCCGCGTTGCACCCCGATGACTCAATAGCGCTCATCCAACGTGCAGCAGATGCAATCACCTGAGGATGACAGGAGGAGGTGCGGGATGAACAACCCCGACACGTCCCGCGCCAGATGGCGCAAGAGCTCCCGCAGTGCCCAGAACGGGGCGTGCGTTGAGGTCGCGCCGCTGATCGACGTGGTGGCCGTCCGGGACAGCAAGAACCCCGAGAAGGCGGCGTTGACGTTCACGCGTGCCGCCTGGCGGGCGTTCCACCGGCAGATCACCGCCGACGCGTGACCGACGGCGGCGCCAGGGGCGCGCCGTCGGCCGGGAACACCCCGTCATAAGGGCACATCTCACTACAGTGGGCAGCCGGTGACAGGGTCGGAGGTGCCATGCGGGGTCCGCTCCCGTTGCGGCCGTCCTGGGATCCTGACGCGGTCGGCCCGTACCGGCTCGTCGGGCTGCTGGGCGAGGGCGGGCAGGGCAGCGTCTACCTGGGCGTCAGGGACGGCGTCCAGGTCGCGGTCAAGCTGCTGCACCCCCGGTACGCGGCCTCGGGCGCCGCACGCGACGGCTTCCTCAGGGAGATCGAGGCGGCGCGGCTGGTGTCGGACTACACCGCCGAGGTGCTCGACGTCGGTGAACACCACGGCGTCCCGTACGTGGTCAGCGAGTACATCGCGGGGCCGTCGCTGGCCGAACGCGTCGCGGCCGACGGCCCCCGGCACGGTGGGGAACTCATCCGGCTCGCGTCCGGGACCCTGAACGGGCTCGTCGCCCTCCACGGCAAGGGCATCGTCCACTGTGACCTCAAGCCGGAGAACATCCTGCTCGGCCCGGACGGACCCCGCATGGTGGACTTCGGCATCGCCCGTGCGCTGGACAGCATCACGCCCAACGCGAGCCGCCAGATCGGCACCCCCGCGTACATGGCGCCCGAGCAGATCGAGGCGGGGACGCTCGGCCCGTACACCGACATGTTCGCCTGGGCCGCCACCATGCTGTTCGCCGCCACCGGCGTGCACGCCTTCCATCCCCCGTCCGGGAACGCGACGCCCGCCGCCATCATGCACCGCGTCCTGCATCACCGCCCCGACACGTCGGCGCTCCCGCCATCCCTGCGGGACCTGGTCGCCTCCGCCCTGGCCAAGGACCACGCCCGGCGCCCCACCAGCCCGGACGCCCTCCTCACCCTCCTCGGCCACCGCCCGCCGCCCTCGGTGAACACACCCCGTCCCGCCCCCGTACGGCCGGACAAGGCGGACGGCCCCGGCGAGCCCTGGAAGACGCGCCGGTCCGCCAAGAAGCCCCCGGTCACGATCACGAGCACGTCCCTCAAGGGCCATGACGACCGCGTCACGGCGGTGGCGTTCACGTGGATCGACGGCGTCCCCTTCGCCGTGTCCGGCAGCGAGGACGGCACCGTGCGGCTGTGGAACCCGAGGACCGGGACAGCGCTCGGCGCTCCGTTCACCGGCCAAGGAGCCCCGGTCCTGGCGATGGTGTGCGGGAAGATCGATGGCCGCTCCGCCGTCGTGGAGGGCCGGGGAGACGGGAGCGTGCAGGTCTGGGACCTGGACCGCGGGCGGCCGGGTCCGCGCCTGGTGGCGCACCAGGGGTCGGTCCGGTCGGTGGCGCTCGGGTACGCCGACGGCCTCCCGCTCGTGGTGTCCGGCGGCGCCGACGGAAGGTTGCTGGCCTGGGACCTGGGCTACACCTATCACCTGAACGCGCAACCCGGAGTCAGGGTCCTGTCGGTGGACGCCGGGCAGGCGGACGGCAGACCCATCGCCGTGTCGGGCCACGCCGACGGGACGGTGCGGGTGTGCCACCTGCCCAGCGGGCGACCGGTCGCCCAGCCGAAGACCGTGCATCAGGGCAGGGTGCTGGCGGTGGCGTCCGTGGAGGTGGAGGGCGTTCCGATCATCCTGTTCGGCGGCCTGGACGGCGCGGTGTCCGCATGGGACCTGCGCGGCGACCGGCTGAGGGCCACGCTCACGGGCCACCGCAGCCGTGTCCACGCGCTGGCGACCGGGCACCTCGACGGCCGTCCCGTCCTGGTCTCCGGCAGCCGGGACGGCGACGTGCGGCTGTGGGACCTGGGCCGGATGCAGCGGCTCGGCGACCCGCTCGGCCACGGCACGCACGTGCTGTCGGTGGCGCTCGGGCAGGTGGAGGGACGACCGGTCGTCCTGTCGGGAGGTGAGGACGGAGTCGTGCGGGTGTGGGATCTCAGCGGTCTCGGGTGAGGTGGAAGTAGAGGACGTCGGGCTGGCCCTTGGCGTCCATGGCTCCGGCGACGACGTCGTCGGAGACGCGGCGGAAGTGGTCGATGATGGGGCGCTGGTCGTACACCATGGCGGCGGAGACCACGCCGCGGAAGGAGACCTCGCGGAGCCGGGCCAGGCCGAGCCGCTCGTAGGAGTACAGGGAGCCGTCGGCGGCGCGGCACAGCAACGGCTCCACGTGGTCGCGGTCCACGAAGCGCTTGCCGTACCAGTCCATGCCGAGCAGCATCCCGGCCAGCGCGTCGTCGCGGTTGAACAGGCCGCCGCGCCAGACGCCGAGCAGGAAGTCGGCCGTCACCGGCTCCAGGGGGTCGAAGAGGGCCTCGACGGTGTCCCGGGGGCAGTCCTCGCCGCTTTCGATGATCTTCGCGAGCCGCTGTTCCGCGTCCATGGCAAGACACTAGAATCGGGTTCGGATTGCGGTCAACCGGGGGGCGGGTGCGTGCTGCGGGACGACACGGGGGCGGCGGTGGCCGTCCCGGAGCGGGTGCGGCGGGTGGTCTCGCTGGTGCCGTCGCTGACGGAGACGGTGGCCGCCACCGACGCGGCGCTGCTCGTCGGCGCGACCGACTGGTGCACCCATCCGGCGGACCTCGACGTCACCCGCGTGCGCGGCACCAAGAACCCCGACGTCGAGGCGATCCGCGCACTGGGGCCCGATCTCGTCCTCGCCAACGCCGAGGAGAACCGCGCCCCCGACCTGGAGGCGCTGCGCCGGGCGGGCCTGGCGGTGTGGGTGACCGACATCCGCACCGTCGACCAAGCCCTGGCGTCACTGCGGCGGATGCTCACCGAGGCGTGCCGGCTGCCCGTTCCGCGCTGGCTGGACGAGGCCGCCGCCGCGTGGGCCGCGCTCCCGGAGCCGCCGCGCCGCCGCACGGCCGTCGTCCCGATCTGGCGGCGGCCGTGGATGGTGGTCGGCTCCGACACGTTCGCCGGGGACGTCCTGGCGCGGCTCGGCGTCGACAACCTGTACGCCCGCCACACCGACCGCTACCCGAAGATCCCGCTGGACGCGCTGGTGGACGCCGGACCCGACCTGGTGGTGCTGCCCGACGAGCCGTACCGGTTCACCGCCGGCGACGGCCCGGAGAGCTTCCCCGGCATCCCCTGCGCCCTGGTCAGCGGACGCCACCTGACCTGGTACGGACCGTCGCTCGTGACCGCGCCCGAGGTGCTGCGCCGCCAGCTCGCCGAGGAGGTTCGATGAAAGTCACCGCCGCCGTGCTCCGCAGCCGGGGCGGCCCCCCGGCGCTGGAGGAGGCCGAGCTGGCCGAGCCGCGCGCCGACGAGGTGCTGGTCCGGATGGTCGCCTCCGGCATCTGCCACACCGACCTGGTGACCGCCGCCGGGCACGACCCGGCCGCGCCGCCGCTGGTGCCGGGCCACGAGGGCGCCGGGGTGGTGGAGGCGGTCGGGCCCGGCGTCGAGGCCGTCGAGCCCGGCGACCACGTGCTGCTCAGCTACGGCTGGTGCGGCGCGTGCGCCCGCTGCGGCCGGGGCCGCACGGCGTACTGCGAGAGCTTCCTGGGCCTGAACTACTACGGGACGCGGCTCGACGGCACCACCGCCATGAGCCAGGCCGGGTCGCCGATCCGGTCGCACTTCTTCGGCCAGTCGTCCTGGGCCACGCACTCGGTGACCACCGAACGGAACGTGGTCCGCGTCGATCCCGACCTGCCGTTCGAGTACCTCGCGCCGCTGGGCTGCGGCGTGCAGACCGGCGCGGGGGCGGTGCTCAACGTGCTGCGGCCACGGCCGGGCTCGTCCCTGGCGGTGTTCGGGGCGGGCGGCGTGGGGCTGAGCGCGGTGATGGCGGCCCGGATCGCCGGATGCGCCACGATCGTCGCCGTGGACCCCGACCCGTCCCGCCGCGCCCTGGCCGAGGCGCTGGGCGCGACCGCCACGGTCGATCCGGGCGAGGGCGACGCGGCGGCGGCGGTCGTCGCGCTGACCGGCGGCGTGGAGCACACGGTCGAGTGCGTCGGCGCGCCCGACGTGGTCCGCGCGGCGGTCGCCTCGCTGTCCAGCCCGGGGATGTGCGTCACCGTCGGGTTCCGCGGCGGGTCCAACCCCGTCGAACTGGACCAGCTCGCGCTGATGATGGGACGCGGCATCCGGGGCTCCATCGAGGGCGACGCCATCCCGCAGCGGTTCATCCCCCGGCTGATCGAGCACTACCGCAACGGGGAGCTGCCGATGGAGAAGCTCGTGCGGACGTACGCGTTCGGCGACCTCGACCAGGCCCTCGCCGCCGCCCGCGGCGGCGAGGTGGTCAAGCCGGTGCTGATCTTCCCCTGACCCCGCCGTCAGGCCCGGGTGCGCATGACCTCGGCCACCGCGGCGGGCGTCAGCACCCCCCGGTACACCCGGACGTCGTCGATCGCGCCGTGCCAGGGGTCCACGGGCTTGCCGTGCTGCACCGCCCCGCCCAGTTCCAGCCCCTCCCGGGCGCGGCGCAGCGCGTGGGTCCGTGACGTGCCCGCCAGTTCGCCGTTGACGTACAGGCGCAGTCTGCGGCCCCCGGCGTCATAGACACCGGCCAGATGCGTCCACACCCCCCGGCGGGGCGGCGTGGTGGACAGCGCCTGCCCCGACAGCCAGCCGTCCTCCTCGGTGGGCGTCATGAAGCCCCACCGGTCCACCTCGCGGTTGTGGCCCAGGAGGAACACGTCGTACGGGCCGTCGTGCTGGCTGGCGACGATCGACCAGTCACCGGTGCGGTCGAGCCGTACCCAGGCGGTCAGGGAGAAGCTCTCGTCGGTGTTCACCGGGGGCCGGGTGGTCAGGATCCGGCCGGTGCCGTCGGTGAGGATGGCGTCGACCTTGCCGCGCCGTTCGCGGCGTACGCCCTCGCCGAGGGACAGCGCGAGCCCCTCGCCGGACTCGTCGCGCGCCGACCGGGGCGTGGTGTCGTCGAACCGCCACCACGCGACGGGACGTCCCGGATCGGCGACCATCTGGGGGACCCGGGAGGCCGCGGCGGGAGGAGCGTGGTCGGCGCGGGGCGCGTCCGGCTCGTCCAGCCACCATCCGATCGCCAGGCCCAGCGCGAACACCGTGATCAGCGCCGCCATACCGCCCGGCGTCCACAGCCCGGGACCCCGGGCCGCGCGCGGCGGCGACGACGCCACCGGCGCGGGGATCGTGGGCGGCTCCTCGATCACGTCCCGCTCGGCGGGCGGCGGCTCGAAGGGCGGCGGCGCGGCCCCGGGCTCGGGCTCGGGCATGGTCTCGGCGGGAGCGGCGGCGGACTCGGCCAGGGCGGCCAGGCGCCGCCGCGCCTCCACCCAGGCGGCGGTCTCCTCCTCGTCGCACCCGCAGGCCCGGACGAACGCCACGACCAGGTCCTCGCGGGGCAGCTTGTCGCGGCTGAGCGCACTGGCCAGGGTGCTGTGCGGCAGCGAGTGGCCCGCGGCCTCCGCATGCCGCTCCACCTGCCGGTACGTCAGGCCCGCCCAGGCCCGCAACGCCCGCAGACGGCTGACGTACTCGGCCGCGGTGGCCGCCGTCCGCGGCTCCGGCGGGGAGGAGGTGTCGGTCACGCCGTTCCCCTGTGTACTGGACTGTCCCGAACAGCATTTTCACTTATCCGGGGTCCAGGTTCCCACCAGGATGGGAGAGGCGCGATCGATATGGAGGTACTCCCCTCCACTTCCATGCCGGCGCGCCGATCCGCCCTGCTCCGACGGCGGCCTCACGGACTGCGGGCCGCCGCCGGAGCCGTGGCGCGGCGGGGAACCTGTCCCCACGAGGGGGCGGGGACAGGTCCGCGGCTCAGTCGGAGTTCAGGCCCCAGCGGTTGCGCAGCGCCCGGTCGGCCGCCCCGAACGCCAGGTCCACCAGGACCCCGATGAGCAGGATGACGATCATCGTGGCGATCAGGCCCGGGGCGTCGTTGACGTCCCGGTCGCTGCCGAGCTGGGCGCCCAGCGAGGCCCGCCCGAAGTTCACGATCAGCTCACCGGCCATCAGCGAGCGCCAGGCGAACGCCCAGCCCTGCTTGAGCCCGGTGACGAAGGCGGGCAGCGTCGCCGGCAGCAGCAGGTGCCGGTAGTAGTTGATCCCGCGCAGGCCCATCACCCGGCCCGCCCGCAGCAGGATCGGCGGCGTGTAGTCCACCCCGGAGATCAGGCCGTTGGCGATCGACGGCGCCGCGCCGAGCACCACGACGAACATGATCGCCTGCTCGGTGGTGCCGTACAGCAGCACCGCGAACGGCAGCCAGACGATCGACGGCAGCGTCTGCAGGCCGGTGATCAGCGAGCCGATCGCCGCGCGCAGCACCCGGAACTGCGCGACGGCGGCCCCGATGAGACCGCCGATCACCACCGAGATCGCGAACCCGACCAGCGCGCGCTGCATGGTCGTGGCGAACGTCTCGGCCATGCTGCCGTCCTGGAGGCGGTCCCACAGCTTGGGGAACACCTCGCCGGGGCCGGGGAAGACGTACTCGGGCTTCCACTCCGCCCACACCAGCGCCTGCCAGATGGCCAGGGCCAGCGCCAGGGCGCCGAGCTTGGGCCACGCCGAGGCCCAGGCGCGGCTCGCCGTGCCCCGCCGGGTGCTGCCGGCCAGCTCCAGCGCGTCCAGTCCGGCCAGCTGCCGGTCCAGGTCGGGCCGGTCCTTGGTGGTGTCAGTTGCCATGACGGCCCACCTCCGCACGGAGCCGGTCGGTGATCGACGCCGCCAGCGCGCCGACCTCGGGGGCGTCGATGCGCCGGGGACGCGGCATCGGGACGTCGAACTCCTGGACGACCCGGCCGGGACGGCTGCTCAGCAGCACCACCCGGTCACCGAGCCGCACCGCCTCGCGCACGTTGTGGGTGACGAACAGGACGGTGAGGTCGCGCTCGCGCCAGATCCGCTCGATCTCGTCGTGCAGCAGGTCGCGGGTCATCGCGTCGAGCGCCCCGAAGGGCTCGTCCATGAGGAGCAGGGTGCCGCGCCCGGAGTCGCTGTCGTCCACGGTGAGCGCCAGGGCGCGGGCCAGCGCGACCCGCTGGCGCATGCCGCCGGACAGCTGGTGCGGGCGCTTCTTGGCGAAGCCGTCCAGGTGCACGAGGGCGAGCAGCTCGGCGGCCCGTTCGCGGCGTTCCGAGCGGGGAACGCCGCGCATCTTCAGGGCCAGCTCGATGTTGCCGGTGACCGTCTGCCAGGGGAACAGGGCGGGTTCCTGGAACATCAGCGCGACCCGGGCGTCGCCGGTGTCGATCGTCCCGGCGCTGGGACGGTCCAATCCGGAGACCAGGTTGAGCAGCGTGCTCTTGCCGCAGCCGGACGCGCCGAGCAGGCAGACGAACTCGCCTGGCGCGACGTCGAGGGAGACCTTGTCCAGGGCGAGCAGCGCGCCCGTCCCGGAACCGAACGCCTTGGAGACCCCGTCGAGGGGGGGGCGGG
>DATADI010000425.1:0-3224 GCA_036258615.1 Thermomonospora sp.
CTCAGCACCAAGCCCCCGCCCCTTCGTTCACGCCATCCCAGGCACCTGGCCGAAACCCACCGCACTCGGCCTCCATAGCCCCAGCGCAGGTCTCCCTGGGATCACACCGCACCCGCACGCGGCGAGGGTGTACCCACCTCCACCCCTAACCGGGGTTCAAGCGCCACTGCGCCCCGCACACCACTCCCCCAGACTGGTCGCACAACCCCGACCAGGAAGCACACCACCCATGAACGTCCCCAGCCCTCCCCGGCCACCCGCCCGGCGCGTACGGGGCGATGGTGCGCTGAACGGGCCACCTGACCCCGTCCCCCGGCAGGAGCGGAGTCTCCTGCGGCTGAGGTAGTACGCCGCCCGGCGTACTCCACGGGGAGCAGACGCACTCACACCAGCCAGACGACGCGGCGATATGCACGCTTTCCGCAGTATCGACCCATGCGCTCCCCCAGTCCCCGGCCGCACAGTCGATCCCCGACCACCAAGCACGTTCACCACCACCAAGACCGCAGCGCTCCAGGCACACGCCGGCATGCGATCCACCCGCCGGTCGCCTCCACCACCGTCACCGAGAGGGGAGCGTCCCCAGCCCTGGCCGGCGGGCGCGTCCAGGTCACCGGGGGCGTCCGCCATCGTCGCCAACACCGAGGTGCTTCGGGCGGGGGCGTTCGGCTGCTGGTCACGTTCACCACCGTCGTCAGGAAGCGCTCCAAGGGGGCGGGCGCATCCAGTCACGAGCGGTTGGCCGCGGCCGGGGGGCGGAGCGTCACGCAGTCCGGCCGGATCGGGTGCGGCGGCTCGTCCGTCCCAGGGGCGCCCGGGAAGGGGGCGATGGCGTCGGGGTCGTCCCTGAGGGGCGGGGGCGGTGGGCCAGGGGTTCGTCAGGGGTGGCTCGGGGTGGCTCCCGGATGCCCCGGAGGGGCCGGATCGGGAGGGTGAGGGAGGGCGGTCCGGCGTTCCGGGCAAACGCGATAGTACTTGACAAGTCTCGCTATGCGAGAGAATCTGATCCGCGACACGCGATATATCTCATGCAGGAGAGGTCATGACAGCACCTGGACAGGCGCCCCCGCGCGGGGGCTGGGCCCGGATCGCCGGGCTGCCCGCGGGACGGCGGGCCAAGTGGGTCGTACTGGCCCTGTGGGTCGTTCTGGTGATGGTGATCGGCCCGCTGGCCGGCAAGCTCGGGGACGTCGAGGAGAACGACGCCGCAGCGTGGCTGCCCGGCGGCGCGGAGTCCACGCAGGTCGTCGAGTTGCAGGAACGGTTCCGCGAGGACGAGACGGCGGTCGCGGTCATCGTCTACGAGCGTCCCGGCGGGATCACCGCGCAGGACCGCGCCAAGGCCCAGGCCGACCTCGGCCCGCTCGGGCAGCTCCCGGGCGCCGAGCGGCCCCAGGGGCCGTTCCCCTCCAGGGACGGCCGGGCGTTGCAGACGCTCGTCCCGCTGAAGGACGTGGACCTGATCAAGGCGGTCGAGGACGCGCGTGAGCTGGTCGACCGGGGTCCCCCCGGGCTGAACACCCATGTGACCGGGCCCGCCGGCGGCGCCGCCGACATGATCAAGGTCTTCGAGACCGTCGACGGGTTCCTGCTGCTCGCGGCGGGTGTCGTGGTGATCGTCCTGCTGCTGTTCATCTACCGCAGCCCGGTGCTGTGGCTCGTTCCGGTGCTGAGCGCGCTGGCGGCGCTGGGGCTGGCGCAGGGCGTGGTCTACCTGCTGGCCAAGAACGCCGGCCTCACCGTGAACGGGCAGAGCGCCGGGATCCTGACGGTCCTGGTCTTCGGCGTCGCCACCGACTACGCGCTGCTGCTGGTGGCCCGGTACCGCGAGGAGCTGCACCGCCACCAGGACCGGCACGAGGCGATGGCGTTCGCGCTGCACCGCGCCGGACCCGCCATCCTCGCCTCCGCGGGCACCGTCAGCCTGGGGCTGCTGTGCCTGATGGTCGCCGACCTCAACTCCACCGCGGGCATGGGCCCGGTCGCCGCCGCCGGGATCATCACCGCGCTGCTGTCCATGACGACCCTGCTGCCCGCGCTGCTGGTCATCTTCGGTCGCTGGATCTTCTGGCCGCTGGTGCCCCGGTACGACGTCAAGTACCTCGCCCCCGAGGCGTACGAGAAGGAGCACGGCGTCTGGGCGCGCGTCGCCCGCCTGGTGGGGCGCCGTCCCCGGATCCTCGCCGCGGTGGTCTCGCTGGGGCTGCTCGGCATGACGCTCGGCCTCGGCTCGCTGAAGGCGGAGGGCCTGTCGGACGCCGGGCAGTTCGTCGACAAGCCCGACTCGGTCGTCGGCGGCGAGGTCGTCGCCAGGCACTACCCGGCCGGTTCCGGCGCTCCGGCGGTCATCATCGGCAACGCCTCCGCGGCGGGCCCGCTGGCCTCCACGATCGCCCGTACCCAGGGCGTGGCCGAGGTCAGCCGCCCCGTCACCGCCGCCGGGCTCGTCCAGTACGAGGCGACGCTGAGCGACCGCGCCGACAGCAAGGCCGCCCAGCGCACCATCGACCGGCTGCGCGACGCCGTGGACACGGTGCCGGGCGCCGACGCCAAGGTCGGCGGGACCACCGCGACCACCCTGGACATCAACCGGGCCGCGTCCCGCGACAACCTGGTGATCATCCCGATCGTGCTGCTGGTGGTGTTCGCGATCCTGGTCGCGCTGCTGCGGGCGCTGGTGGCCCCGCTGCTGATGATGGCCACCGTGGTGCTGTCGTTCCTGGCCACCATGGGCGCCAGCGGGCTGATCTTCCAGCACGTGTTCGGCTTCGAGGGCACCGACGCGGGATTCCCGCTGCTGGCGTTCATCTTCCTGGTCGCCCTGGGCGTGGACTACAACATCTTCCTGATGCACCGGGTCCGGGAGGAGTCGCAGTCCCTCGGGACCCGCCGGGGCGTCCTGCGCGGCCTGACCGTCACCGGCGGCGTGATCACCTCGGCGGGCCTGGTGCTGGCCGCCACGTTCGCCGCCCTGGCGACGCTGCCGCTGGTGGCGATGGCCGAGATGGGCTTCGTGGTCGCCTTCGGCGTCCTGCTCGACACGATCATCGTCCGCTCGCTGCTGCTGCCCGCCCTGTCGTACGACCTGGGCCGCCGGATCTGGGCCCCCAGCCGGCTGTCCCGGGAGGAGCCGCCCGCACCCGCGCCGCCGCCGGCGCCGCGGGTCCTGGAGCCCACGAACTGACCCTCGTCCCGTGACCTCGCAGCCCTCGCCGGGCTGCGAG
>DATADI010000426.1:0-3809 GCA_036258615.1 Thermomonospora sp.
GACGCGCTGGGCGGCGCGGCCGGGCGGGTGCGCCCCGGCGACACGGCGTTCCCCCACCGCGGCGGGCTGTTCACCGTGCAGTACATCTCCGCCACGTCCGACCGGGCGTGGCTGCGCGGGCTGCACGGCACCATGGAGCCCCACCTGGGCGGCGCCGCGTACGTCAACTACGCCGACCCCGACCTGCGCGACTGGCGGCGCGCCTACTACGGGGCCGGGTACGAGCGGCTGGCCCGGGTGAAGCGGGCCTACGACCCGGAGGGGCTGTTCAGGTTCGCACAGTCGATCGGGTGAGGCGGGCGATCGACTCGTCGTCGCAGTCGGCCCAGAAGGCCCCCGCCACGTCCTCCAGGTGGCTCATCGACTCGGCGCGGAACAACACGTCCTGGTACTTGGTGATGTCGTACTGGGTGGTGCCCATGGCGGCCAGGTCCAGGGGCCGGATGGTCATCGACCGGAACTCCTCGATCTCCCCGTACGAGGACAGGATCCCGGCCCCGTAGGCCCTCAGCTCGCCGTCCTCGGCCATCACCCCGAACTCCAGGGTGAACCAGAAGACCTTGGAGACGAACTCCAGCGCCTCCTCGCTCTCCACCCGGCGCGCGGCCCGGCCCGCCACCCGGTACAGCTCCGCGAACCGCTGGGAGGCGAGCGTGTTGCCGTGCCCGATCACCTCGTGGATCACGTCCGGCTCCGGCGTGTAGAACGGCACGGAGTGGTGGCGGATGTACTGGGTGGAGTGGAAGTAGGAGTCGGCCAGCGAGCCGTAGAACTCCCGGAGCGGCACCAGCCCGGCGGCCGGCAGGTACCGGAACCCGGTGAGCGGCTCCAGCATCTCCGAGACCTCCTGGAGCTGCGGGATCCGGTCGTCGGGCAGCCCCAGCCGGTCCTTGGCCTCCAGGAACTCCCGTACCGCGTAGCGGCGGTGCTTGGCCGCCAGCTCCCGGGTGACCAGACGCCAGACCTCGTGCTCCTCGTCGGTGTACTCGGCCACCGGGATGGGGTCGCCACGCCGGTGGTCCAGGGCGAGCCGAGCGATCGCGTTGCGCCTGGCGCGATAGACGGGGTCCGCGAAACCAGGGTGGCTTGTGGCCAGCTCCACGGTGACCTCACCGTGCTCGTCCTGGCTGACGGGCGCGAAGTACTGCGCTTCCTCCATCATCCTGCGCCTCCTCGTTGAAGCGGATGGATGCTTCCGAGCAGACCAGGTTGTGCCCCGAAATGGCAAGAGTGTCCCGTTCGGGGCTCACTCGGGGACGCGGGTCAGCTCCTCCAGGAGGGTCATCGCGCGGGCCTCGGCCTCGCCCAGCGCCACCGCGTGGCCGGGCGCCAGCTCCTCCACGCACCGGGTCATCGCGGTGGTCACCTGGCTGAAGGCGGTCTCCTCGGCGGCGCGCAGCGCGGCCCGGACCGTCGCCGAGCGCGACCCCAGCGCCGCCCACTCCAGCTCCAGCCGGACCACGGCCTCGTCGAACGCGGCGGCGACGGCGGCGGCCTCCTCGGCCAGCTCCGGCGGGACCGCGCCGCGCGCGGCGGCGCGGGCGCGGCCGGACACCGCGGAGATCCGCCCGGCCAGTTCCAGCCCCTCACGGGCCAGCGGCAACACCGCGTGGATCAGGTCGGTGACCGCCGTGGCCAGCTCCTCGACCCGCGCCAGCATCTCCTGGACGGCCTCGTCGAGCGCGGTCGCCGAGCGCGCCTGGACCCGGTCGGCGACCGACCGTTCCTGCCGGGCGATCAGCGGGCCGACCTCCTCCTCCAGCCGGGCCCGCAGTTCCCCGGCGCGCGGGGCGGCCCGTTCGGCGCAGGCGGCGTGGATCCGCTCGACCCGTTCCCGGCCGGAGGCGGCGATCTCGGCGGAGACCTCGGCGAGCGCCTCGTCGGCCCGCGCCCGCAGGCGTTCCACCCGCTCGTACAGGGACTCCCGCTTGAACGGCTCGTTCAGCTCGGCGAGCAGGCCCTGCAGCCGCCGGGACACGTCGATGGCGTGCTCGGCCAGCGGCACCAGCCGGTCGGCCAGCTCGTCGGGCGTCCGGGCGCGGCGGGGGTCGGTCAGCTCCGCCACCCACGCGGGGAGGTCGTGCGGGATGCGCTGCATACGGCACATCGTTCCATCTCCCGCGTCGCCGGAGACCCGGAACCGCGCCCCGGTTCCGGTAGCGTTGCACGCCGTGGCGGGCTATTCCGATGACCTGCGTCTGGCGCACGTGCTGGCGGACGCGGCCGACGACATCACGACCAAGCGGTTCCGTGCGCTCGACCTGCGCATCGACACCAAACCCGACCTGACCCCGGTCAGCGACGCCGACCGGTCGGTGGAGGAGCAGGTGCGCGGCACCCTCAAGCGGGCCCGGCCGCGCGACGCGGTGCTCGGCGAGGAGTACGGCCGTACGGGCACGGGGTCGCGCTGCTGGATCGTCGACCCGATCGACGGCACCAAGAACTTCGTGCGCGGCGTCCCGGTGTGGGCGACGCTGATCGCGCTGATGGAGCACGACGAGGTGGTCGTCGGCCTGGTGTCGGCGCCCGCGCTGAACCGCCGGTGGTGGGCGGCGCGCGGCGGCGGCGCGTGGACCGGCCGCAGCCTGTCGCAGGCGGCCCGGCTCCAGGTGTCGTCGGTGGCCAAGCTGGAGGACGCGTCGTTCTCGTTCTCCAGCCTGTCCGGCTGGGAGGAGCAGGGCCGGCTGGAGGGCTTCCTGGACCTGACCCGCACGGTGTGGCGGACCCGGGCGTACGGGGACTTCTGGTCGCACATGATGGTCGCCGAGGGCGCGGTGGACGTCTCCGCCGAGCCCGAGGTGTCGCTGTGGGACCTGGCGGCGCTCCAGGTCATCGTGGAGGAGGCCGGGGGGATGTTCACCGACCTGTCGGGCGTCCCCGGCGCGGACGGCGGCAGCGTGGTGTGCACCAACGGGCTGCTGCACGCCGAGGTGCTGCGGGCGCTCGGCGGCGGCCCGCTGTCGGTCCGCGTCTAGCCGAGCCCGCGAACGCGACATATCGTGGTTCTGCGGCCGGACCCGGAACCACGCGCAGGCCACGGCCGTTCTCCCGGGTAGACGGAGGTGGTCGGGATGACGTCGAAGGCCAAGGTCGCCGTGGGCGCGGTCGTCGCGGGGGTGCTCGCCCTCTGGCTGCTGGACGGATGGATCTTCACGCTGCTGGTGCTGGGGGTCATCGCCGTCCCGGCGGCGGCGTACCTGATGCTCGACTCCTCGCAGCGGCGCC
This sequence comes from Thermomonospora sp., assembly GCA_036258615.1. Classification (GTDB taxonomy): domain Bacteria; phylum Actinomycetota; class Actinomycetes; order Streptosporangiales; family Streptosporangiaceae; genus Thermomonospora. Next base: position 3,226 of record DATADI010000426.1, read on the forward strand.
GCGTCCGCGCCCAGGCCCGCAAGCGCCTGGGGGCCTGACCCGGGGGTTGTGCGAACATCGTCCCCGTGACACGTGTCGGGGTGGTGGGGGCCGGGATCCTCGGGCTTGCGGTGGCGCGGCGGCTGGCCTCGGCGGGCGCGGAGGTCACCGTGCTCGACAAGGAGGCCGCGGTCGCCGCGCACCAGACCGGCCACAACAGCGGGGTCGCGCACGCCGGGCTGTACTACGCGCCCGGCTCGCTGAAGGCGCGGCTGTGCCGCCGGGGCATCGGCCTGCTCAAGGAGTACTGCGCCGAACGCGGCCTGCCGTACGAGGAGTGCGGCAAGGTCGTGGTCGCGCGGCACGAAGGCGAGGTGCCCCGGCTGCGGGAGATCCAGCGGCGGGCCACCGAGAACGGCGTTCCGGGCCTGCGCTGGCTGGACGCCGCCGGGCTGCGCGAGGTCGAACCCCATGCGGCCGGGGTCGCCGCGTTGCATTCCCCGCACACGGCGATCGTCGATTTCGCGGCGGTGGCCCGGGCGTTCGCCGACGACGTCGCCAAGACCGGCGGCACCATCCGGCTGGGATACGAGGTGGTGCGGATC
>DATADI010000427.1:0-12271 GCA_036258615.1 Thermomonospora sp.
GTCACCACCAGGTTCTAACGGTCACCGCAGACCATGCCCGGCCCTTCAGGCGGGTGGCCCGGAGCGCCAGCGGAGGGCCGCCCGGCTGAAGCTCCTAAGGCCGGGCGCGGGGGGTGTAGGGGGGTCGCCCCCCCCACATAAAAAGCCAGCACCGGGCGTTCTGTCAGGTAGTAGCCGAGGGCGCCCGCCAGGATCGAGGCGGCGGTCAGGAGGGGCAGGTCGGTCCAGAGGTTGCCCCGGAACAGGCGGTCGGTGGTCTCGTACCAGGCGAGGATGACCGCCATCTGCCACAGGAACACGCCGTAGGAGATGCGGCCCAGCCACCGCATGAGGGGGTTGCCGAGGACGGTGGTCATCACCGGGTGCCGTGCGGGGGCCAGCGCCGCCGGGGCGACGAAGAACGCCGCGCAGGCACCGAAGACCAGGATGTGCAGCACCGAGGTCCACGCGGTGGGGAAGGTGTGCAGGTCCAGGGGGCCGGTGATCGGCGAGGCGGCGATCACGAACAGGCTGAGGGCCGCCAGCCAGCACACTCCCCAGGACGCGGCGATCGTCCGGCAGAACCGTGCCGCCGGGCCGTCCGGCTCCTCGCGGGCCCAGACGGTCAGCACGGCGAACGCCATGCCCACCGCGAACCACGCCGTGTACCGCAGCGGCCACAGGCCCCACGACGCGCGGTGTTCCGGGACGTACATGGCGATGGTGAAGACGAACGAGATCATCGCGTACCCGCCGAGCGCCAGCAGGAGCCGCCGGGCGCGTTCGGCGACGTCCGCGCCGGGCCGGGCGATGCGGGCGAGCAGGGCGGCCGTGGGGGGCAGCGCCACGTACCAGGCGGCTTCCACGGCCAGGCTCCACGCCTGTCCCATCTCGCGGGGCCCGAGCGCGTTCCCCCACCATTCCTGGGGGTCGTAGATGTGCGTGAGGGTGAGCAGCCCGGCCAGCGACCGGATGTCGCCCAGCTCGTCGCGGTGGGCGACGACCATCACCACCGCGACCAGCATCCAGTAGGCGGGCAGGATCCGCAGGGCTCGTTTGAGCAGGTAGACGCCGGTGGCGGGGGCAGGTCGCCCGCCGAGCGCGGCGTGCGCCCACGGCCGGTACAGCAGCAGCCCGGACAGTGCGAAGAAGATCGCGACGCCGACCTGGCCGCCGTTGAACACCCAGCCGCCCCGGACCCCCTGGACCACCGCGCCCGCGTTCAGCGCCACATGGAAGACCAGCACCGACAGGGCCGCGACCGCGCGGATCCCGTCGAGGCTGTCCTGGTGCCCGGAGATCTGCGGGACCGCGCGGGGGGCGGTGGCGACCTCCGTCACGCGCCCGCCTTCCGCAGCACGAGCACGAGGTTCCAGGTCACGATCTCGCGCACGCCGGGTACGTGCAGGACGCCCTTGGCCCATGAGGGGTGGTAGCGGGGCAGGGCGTCCAGGACCCGCACGTCCGGTGAGCGCCGCGCCCAGGCCAGCATCTCGGCCACGGAGACCGGGTGCAGGCTCGTCCCGTAGAGGTTCTTGGGGGGCCTGCCGTGCCGCCGCTCGTACCGGCGGGCCGCGCGGTGCCCGCCCAGGTAGTGCCAGGGGGACGTCTCGTGGCCGCCCCACGGTGACAGCCAGTTGGTGTACGCCAGGTAGATGATCCCGCCGGGCCGGGTGACCCGGACCATCTCCTCGGCCATCCGCAGCGGGTCGGGGACGTGCTCCAGGACGTTGGAGGAGAAGCAGACGTCGGCCGTCCCGGTGCCGAACGGCAGCTGCAGGGCGCTGCCGACGACGCAGTCGCCGCGCGGCGGGCCGTGCGCGACGATCTCCCCGGCGTCGACGTCCACCCCCGCGCAGCGGGCCCCGGCCCGCGTCAGCTCCCGGGTGAAGAAGCCGGACCCGGCCCCCACGTCGATCACCGTGGCCCCGTCCAGGTCGGTGTAGGCCGACAGTTGCGCCACGGTGTCGCGGGCCATCAGGCCGTAGAAGAACTCGGGGTCGTCCTGCTCGCGCCGGAACGCCCCGAGCAGCCGGACGGATCGGGCCAACGTCGCCCTGTGCCGCGTCATCCGTGGCCCTCCTCACACGCCGTGTACGGCGGGAGCCTACCCGCCTCGGGTAGATGCGCTGTGATAAGCGCCCCCTTGCCCGTCCTGTAGTGTTACGCGGTAGTAAGGGCCCGTCTGCTCAACGCCGGGACCTGCGGTTCCGTGCTCGTCGGGCCGCCCTGACCCCCCGTGGCCGTACCACCGGCAGCCCCAGGAGGTAGACAATGCGGCGAAAGCTGGGCCCGGTGCTGGTCGGTGCCGGGGCCTTCCTGCTCGCCCTCGCCCCGCTGACCCGCTTCTACGTGACCGGGCAGGTCGTGCGGGCGCCGCTGAACTTCTACCAGACCACCGAGCTGGAGGCCCGGGACGCCCAGTACTACGACCTGGCCACCCGGGACGTCCGCCGGGGGGTCACGCTGGCGGCGGTCAACACCGTGCGCGGCGACACCCGGGCCAACCGGGGCGACGGCGACATCGCGGTGTGGGACTCGATCACCGAGATCTACGACAAGGAACGCCGCAAGCAGGTGGAGTTCCAGACGTACCGCATCGCCTTCGACCGCACGACCTCGGAGCTGGTGAACTGCTGCGGCGCGCACGTCGGCGGCGACACCAGGGTCGAGTTCTCCGGGTACGGGCTGCTGTTCCCCCTGGCGAACGTACAGCGGCAGGACTACGCGATGTTCGACATGACCACCCGCCGGGCGCTGCCGATGCGTTACCAGGGCGAGGACGAGATCCACGGCGTGACCGCCTACCGGTTCGTCCAGCGGGTGCCCAGGACCCGGACCGCCAAGGTGGAGCTGAAGCCCACCGGGGCGATGCTCGGCCTGCGCGCCACCCCGAAGCGGCTGTTCAAGGTCGACCGGTACTTCGCCGCGACGATCACCGTCTGGGTGGACCCGCGTACCGGCATCCCGCTGAAGCACGAGCAGAACATCAGCAGCACCGTCGAGACCGAGGACGGCCGGGGCCGCATGGTCGTCGCGCAGGCCCGGCTGGTGACGGTGGACCGCGACCAGCGGCGCAACGCCGACAAGAGCAGCGGCTACGCGTTCCGCAGGGCGCTGGTGCAGACCCACGTCCCGGTCGCCGCGCTGGTGGGCGGGCTCGGGCTGCTGGTGGCGGGCGCGGTGATCACCCGCCGGACGCCCTCCGGCGGTCCGGGCGGGCCGGGCGGACCGTCCCCGGCGGGTCCGGGCGGGCCGGGCCGGCCGGGCCTGACCCGCAAGCCGGACGGCCGCTTCGGCACCCCGGCGGCTGATACGAGTTCTACCGACCGCGTTCCGCATCCGGCCGGGAGCGAATCCCGAAAGTAGAACCTGTTGCAGTTCGAGGGTCCGCGACCTACAGTCGGGGTGTGCGGACACGAGCAACCGAACTCTTCGGCATCGAGTACCCGATCTTCGCGTTCAGCCACTGCCGTGACGTGGTCGCGGCGGTCAGCCGCGCCGGCGGCCTGGGCGTCCTGGGCGCCCTCTACTTCAGCCCCGAGGAGCTGGAGCTGGAGCTGAAGTGGCTCGACGAGCACGTCGGCGGCCGGCCCTACGGCGTGGACGTGGTGATGCCCGCCAAGTACGAGGGCGCCGACCTCGGCGACGCCGACGAACTGCTGGCCCGGCTCCAGGCGATGATCCCCGAGGAGCACCGCCGGTTCGTGGAGGACCTGCTGGCCGAGCACGGCGTCGAGCCGTCCTCCGGCGCCGCCGGGCGGGCCCTGCTCGGCTGGACCGACGCCACCGCCCGCCCCCAGGTCGAGGTCGCCCTGCGGCACCCGATCGCGCTGCTGGCCAACGCGCTCGGCCCGCCGCCCGCCGACGTCGTCGAGGAGGCCCACCGGCACGGCGTCACCGTGGCCGGGCTGGCCAGCAACGCCCGGCACGCCCGCAAGCAGGTCGAGGTCGGCGTGGACGTCATCGTCGCCCAGGGCACCGAGGCGGGCGGCCACACCGGCGACGTGTCCACCATGGTCCTCGTCCCCGAGATCGTGGACGCCGTCGGCGCCGACACCCTCGTCCTGGCCGCCGGGGGCATCGGCCGGGGACGGCAGATGGCCGCCGGGATGGCCCTCGGCGCCGACGGCGTCTGGACCGGCTCCATCTGGCTCACCGTGGACGAGGCCGACACCCCCGAGACCGCGCGCGGCAAGCTGCTCGCCGCCTCCTCCCGTGACACCGTCCGCTCCCGGTCCTGGACCGGCAAGCCCGCCCGGCTGCTGCGCACCGCCTGGACGGACGCCTGGGAGAGCGAACGGTCGCCGGGCACGCTGCCGATGCCGATGCAGTTCATGCTGATCTCCGACGCCCTGCGCCGCATCGCCCGGTCCGGGGACGGTGAGCTGACCACCTTCCCCGTGGGCCAGATCGTCGGCTCGATGAACCGCGTCCGGCCCGCCGCCCAGGTCGTCTACGACCTCGTCGAGGAGTACGTGGACGCCGTCGAACGCCTCACCGCCCTCACCGAGGGGTGAAGCCGGTGTCCGGATCGTCCGTGCACAGCAGGCGGCCGATCTGCAGCGGTGCGCCGCAGTCCCCGGAGTGGAAGGCCGTGATGCCGCCCGCGTTGAAGCGGTAGACCGCGCGGCCGTCCGCTCCGAACGCGGTCAGGCCCATGACCCGCTCTTCCCTGTCCGATGCACTGCCGCCCATGTCGTCCTCGTCGCCGTTGGTCGGGACGATCGCGCCGTCGATTCGGGCGATGAAGAACCCGTTCCGGACGGCCGCCTCGGCCGTGCGGTCGCGGTCCCAGGCGACGGTCACGCGGGTGACGCCGGGCTTGACCCGTCCGGCGACGACGTGGTGCAGATCCATGAGTTCCCGCGTGGGCACCGAGCCGACCGCGTCGATGCGCGCGGGGGGCCGGAACGCCCACAGCCCCTTGTCGCGGGTGCCGGGCCAGGGCCGGAACATCGGAGGCTCCATATTGCCCCCACTCCCGGAGCGCGAGCACAGGACGAACCCCCGCTCGCCGCCGACCATCGCCACCGTCTCCTCACCGACCCTGAGGCTGGTCAGCAGCCGGTAGTCGGCGGGCTTCCCGTACTCGGCCCGCCGCTGGGACATCGTCCCCACCGGGGACCCGCCGCGCAGGCACGCCCGCACCACGGCCCGCCCCGCCGCGTCGTCGCTCGGCAGCACGACCTCCGGCCGCCCGCTGACCGGCCCCTGCCGCTGCGGCGACCCGTCGAACGCGGCGACCGCGAACGGGGCCACCGCCACCATCGCCATCCCCGCCGCCACGGCGGCCAGCCGCGCGTTCCTGCGCCGCGCCGCCGTCCGCAGCGCCCGTTCCGCCAGGTCCGGTACGGGCTCGGCCCGGTCGGCGATCCGCTCGAAGGCGTCCCTGAGCATCCGGTCCGTCATCGCGTGCCCTCCGCCGTCTCCAGCCGAACCTCCAGCGCCGGGACGATCTCCCGCAGCCGCGCTATCGCCTTGTGGGTCTGGCTCCGCACCGTCCCCACCGAACAGCCGAGGATCTCGGCCACCTGCCCCTCCGGCAGATCCTCGAAGTACCGCAGCACCAGCACGGCCCGCTTGCGCGGCGGCAGCGCCAGCAGCGCCCGCTCCAGCGCCAGCCGCAGTTCCACCTCGTCACTGCGGTCACCCACCGCCCGCTCCGGCGGCGCCGCCACCGACGCCTCCCGCCCGCGCCGCCGCCACCGGTTGACCTGCTCGTTGTACAGCGCCCTGCGGACGTACGCCTCGGGGCTGTCCCGCACGTGCCGCCACCGCGCCGCCGTCCGCGCCAACACGGTCTGCAACAGGTCCTCCGCCGCGTGCTGGTCACCCGCCAGCACATAGGCCAGCCGCATCAGGCTCGCCGACCGCGCCTCGACGAACCGCCCGAAGCTCTCCCGGGCCTCAGCGTTCATGCAGCCTCCTCAGCCATCACCCCCATACGACCCCGCACCACCCCCCGGCTATGCCGCACCGCCGGAATTGACTAGTCACCGCGTTATGCGCCGTTCTGCGACATCCTTCGGACGCACCGAGTCATCCCGCCCCGCACCGCTCAACGCGGGAGTCCTCCCACCATGACCTACTGTGATCAAATGTGCGCCGAGTCATCGATTGATCACCTTCTGTCGCCTAAGGTCATCGGCGTGTCCACAACCACCAAGACCAAGAGCCCGTCCCCGGAGCACGAGGCCATCACGCGCCTCTTCCAGGACGGCCCCCGGCTCGCGGCCGACATCCTCCGCGACCTCCTGCACGTGCCGCTGCCCGACCTCGGCCGCCCGGACGTGGGCCCGAACGACATCGACGAACACCAGCCCCTCCGCCGCGCCGACGCCGTGATCGTCTTCCGGGACGAGCGCGACGCCGACACCCCGGCCCTGGCCGTCGTCGTCGAGGTCCAGCGCTCCCGCGACCCCGGCAAGAACTGGTCCTGGCCCGCCTATGTCGCCAACGCCCGGGGCCGCCTGCGGTGCCCCACCTACCTCCTGGTGGTCGCCCCCACCAAGACCGCCGCCACCTGGTGCGCCACCCCCATCGACCTGGGCCACCCCCGCTTCACCCTCACCCCGCTGGTCGTCGGCCCCGACCAGATCCCCACCATCACCGACGCGGTCCGCGCCGCCCGCGAGATGGACCTCACGACCCTGTCCGCCATCGTCCACGCCACCGACCCCGAGGGCGCCGAGATCGTCAGCGCCCTCATGATCGCCATCCGCGACGTCCACGGTGAGAACGGCGTTCGTTACGCTGAGTTGGTACGCGCCGCTCTCCCGCCGGAGGTCTGGAAGAACGTGGAGAAGCACATGAAGACCGAGGCCCGCGAGTTCCTGAGCGAATACACCCGCACCAAGATGACCGAAAGCCGCGCCGAGGCGCTGGCGGGGGCCGTCCTCCGGGTGCTGGAGGCGCGGGGTGTCGAGGTCCCGGCCAAGGTACGGGCGGAGATCGTCGCATGCGCGGACTTGGAGCGGCTGGACGGCTGGCTCGGGGCCGCGGTGACGGTGGAGCGGGCGGAGGATCTCCTTGGCTGAGCGGCAGCCCGAGGCCCGCGAGTTCCTGAGTGAGTACACCCGCGCCAAGATCGCCGAAAGCCGCGCCGAAGGGCGTGCCGAGGGGCGTGCCGAGGGGCGTGCCGAGGGGCGTGCCGAGGGGCGTGCCGAGGGGCGTGCCGAGGCGCTGGTGGGGGTCGTTCTCCGGGTGCTGGAGGCGCGGGGTGTCGAGGTCCCGGCCAAGGTACGGGCGGAGATCGTCGCATGCGCGGACCTGGAGCGGCTGGACGGCTGGCTCGGGGCCGCGGTGACGGTGGAGCGGGCGGAGGAGTTGTTCGGCTGAGTGGCCGGGCGGGGGGCGCCCCTCGATCGCGGGGTCAGTGGCCTCGGAAGATCGGGGGGCGCTTCTCGCGGAAGGCGCGGGTGCCCTCCTTGGCGTCCTCGGAGCCGATGACGGGCCAGCCGAGTTCGTCGGAGACCTTGAGGGCCTCGGGTTCGGGGAGGTGGGCGGTCTCGCGGTAGGTGCGGAGGATGGCCTGGACGGCCAGGGGGCCGCAGGCGGCGATCTGGGCGGCGAGGTCGTGGGCGGCGGCGAGGGCCTGGCCGTCGGGGACGACCCGGTTGACCAGGCCCATGGCGAGGGCCTCGGCGGGGGTGACCGAGCGGGCGGTGAGCAGGAGGTCCATCGCGGCGGCGTAGCCGATCTGGCGGGGGAGGCGGATCGCGGAGCCGCCCATGGGGAACAGGCCACGGCGGGCCTCGTACAGGCCCAGGGTGGCCCCCTCGGCGACGACGCGCAGGTCGGTGCCGACGAGGAGTTCGGTGCCTCCGGCGACGGCGTACCCCTCGACGGCGCAGATCAGCGGCTTGGTGGGGCGGCTGTCGCGGAGCAGGCCCTTCCAGTGGAAGTCGGGGATCTCCGCCATGCGCCGCCGGGTCTCCTCGTCGTCCGGCGGGGTGCCCATGGCCTTGAGGTCCGCGCCCGCGCAGAAGTGGCCGCCCGCCCCGGTCAGGATGCCGACCCGCACGTCGGGGGTCTCGGAGATGTAGGCGAACGCGGCGGCCATCCCGACGAGCATCGTGGAGCTGAGCGCGTTGCGGGCCTCCGGCCGGTCCATCGTGACGACCACGACCGGGCCGTCCCGTTCGACGGTGCAGTGCGCGGTCCCGATCGGCAGCTGCTCGGTCATCTGGCGACCACTCCTCACCCGGGAACGAAACAGGAACAGATTCTAGGTCCGATCGCCGCCATTGAACAGGTCTTGAAGAAGAAAACGAGAACGTGATCTACTTTGGCTCTCGAACGCCCCCGAGCAACGGGAGGGCCGATGGGGTCACTGGGTTTCTGGCGCCTGGCGCGGCGGGATCCGGAGTGGGTCGCGGCCGTCGACCCGGACGGCACGGAGTACACCGCCGGCGACCTGCTCGCCCGCGCCGACCGCCTCGTCCACGGGCTGCGGGCCCTGGGCGTGGAGCGCGGGGACGGGGTCTGCGGGCTGGTGCCGAACGGGGTGGACGGGCTGGTGCTGTACCTGGCCGCGCTCCAGGCGGGCTGGTACTACACGCCGGTCAACTGGCATCTCACCGGCCCCGAGATCGGGCACATCGTGGCCGACTCCGAGGCGAGGGCGTTCCTCGTCCACGAGCGGTACGCCGAGCAGGGGGCGGCGGGCGCGGCCGAGGCGGGCATCGACCCGCGCCGCTGTTTCGCGTTCGGCGAGGTGGCGGGGTTCCGGCCGTACGCGGAGCTGGTGGACGGCATGCCGGACACGCCGCCGGACGACCGCACGCAGGGCGCCACGATGCACTACACGTCCGGCACCACCGGAAGGCCGAAGGGCGTCCGGCGGCCCCTGTCGGGCCTGGACCCGGACGACGGCGCGGAGCTGATGACGTTCCTGCTGTCGATGTTCGGGATGCCGCCCGGCCGCCCGGCGGGCGGGGAGCCGCAGGCGCACCTGGTCACCTCGCCCAGCTACCACACCGCCGTCACCCAGTTCGGCGGCACGGCGCTGCACATGGGCCACACCCTCGTCTACATGGACCGCTGGGACCCCGAGGAGACGCTCCGCCTGGTCGAGCGCCACCGGATCACCAGCACCCACATGGTCCCGACCCACTTCAAGCGGCTGCTGTCCCTGCCGGAGGAGACCCGCGCCCGGTACGACGTGTCGTCCATGAGGTGGGCCATCCACGCCGCCGCGCCGTGTCCCGTACCGCTCAAGCAGCAGATGCTCGACTGGTGGGGCGACTGCGTGTGGGAGTACTACGCGGCGACCGAGGGCGGCGGCACCATCGCCGGCCCGCAGGAGTGGCGTGAGCATCCCGGCACGGTCGGCCGGGCGTGGCCGATCAGCGAGCTGCTCATCGTGGACGACGAGGGCAAGGAGCAGCCGCCCGGCACCCCCGGCACGATCTACATCAAGATGGCCGGGGCCCAGTTCGAGTACAAGGGCGACCGCGACAAGACCGAACGCAACCGGCTGCGGGACTTCTTCACCGTCGGCGACGTCGGGTACCTCACCGAGGACGGGTTCCTGTTCCTGTCCGACCGCAAGGCCGACCTGATCATCTCCGGCGGCGCCAACATCTACCCCGCCGAGATCGAGAACGAGATCATCCTCCATCCCAAGGTCGCCGACGTGGCCGTCTTCGGCATCCCGGACGAGGAGTGGGGCGAGCAGATCAAGGCCGTGGTGGAGCCCGCCGAGGGCGTCGCGCCGGGCCCGGAGCTGGCCGCCGAGATCCTCGCCTCCCTGGACGGCAGGCTCGCGCGGATGAAGTGGCCCAGATCCATCGACTTCATCGCGTCCATGCCCCGCGAACCCAACGGCAAGCTCCTCAAACGCCGGCTGCGGGACCCGTACTGGAAGGACCGCGACGTTGCCATCTGACCCCAACCACGTCCTGGAGTTCCCCGGCGGCTACACCCGTTCGGTGGGCCCGGTCATCGGCCGGTTCCTCAGCGAGCTGCGCGACGGCCGGCTCGTCGGGGTGCGGACGGCGACCGGCCGGGTGCTCGTCCCGCCGACCGAGTACGACCCGGACACCGGCGCGGACGTCACCGGCGAGTGGGTCGAGGTCGGCCCGGCGGGCACGGTGACCTCGTGGGCGTGGGTGCCGCATCCGCGTCCCGACCATCCGCTCGACCGGCCGTTCGCATGGGCGCTGGTCCGGCCGGACGGCGCCGACACCGCGTTGCTGCACGCCCTCGACCTGGGCGTCCTCGACCCCGGCGCGGATCCGCCGCGCCACCTGAAGACCGGCCTGCGGGTGCGCCCGAGGTGGCGGGCCGAACGCCGGGGCGAGATCGGCGACATCGCGTGCTTCCAGCCCGAGGTCACCATGATCAACGCCCCGACCCGGCTGGAGTACCGGGTCCGCGGCGGCCGGGCCCTGGACCGCTTCCTGGCGGGCATCGCCGAGGGCCGGATCCTCGGCCACCGCTGCCCGGTGTGCGGCAGCGTGATCGTCCCGATGAAGGGGCTGTGCCCCCGGGACGGCGTGCCGACCACCGAGGAGGTCGAGGTCGCCGACACCGGCACGGTCACCACGTTCGCCGTCAACAACATCCCCGACCCGCGCGCCCCCGAGGTCCCGTTCGTGTCGGCGTACATCCTGCTGGACGGTGCGGACCTGACGATGCTCGCGCTGGTCGCCGGGATCCCCGCCGACCAGGTCCGGATGGGGATGCGGGTGCGGGCGGCCTGGCGGCCCCGGGAGGAGTGGGGCCCGACGATGGCGAACATCCGGTGGTTCGAGCCCCTCGGCGAACCCGACGTCCCGTTCGAGCGGATCAAGGACTACCTGTGATGACACGCGAGATCGCGGTGGTGGCGTTCGTGCAGACGCGCCACGAGGCCGAGGACGGCGGCCTGTCGGAGACCGAGATGCTGGCCCCGGTCATCACCGGGATCAAGGAGCTGACCGGGCTGCGCCGCTTCGGGTTCACCTGCTCGGGGTCGTGCGACTACCTGGCCGGGGCGCCGTTCTCGTTCGTCGCGGCGCTGGACGCGGTGGGCGCGTGGCCGCCGATCTCCGAGAGCCACGTCGAGATGGACGCCGCCTGGGCCCTGTACGAGGCGTACGTGCGGCTGCTGCACGACGACGTGGACACGGCGCTGGTGTACGGGTTCGGCAAGTCGTCGCAGGCCGACGTCCGCAAGGTGATGACGGCGCAGCTCGACCCGTACTACCTGACGCCGCTCGTCCCCGACCAGGTGTCGCTGGCGGCGCTGCAGGCCCGCGCGTACCTGGAGCGCACGGGCGCGAAGGAGGACGACCTGCTCGCGGTGGCCGCCAGGTCGCGCGCGGCGGGCCGTGCCAACCCGTACGCGCTGCACCTGGAGGATCCCGACGCCTCGGCGGGCTACGCGGTCGCGCCGCTGCGTTCGTACGACGTCGCGCCGGTCACCGACGGGGCCGCCGCGATCGTGCTGGCCGCCGGTGACCGGGCGCGGGAGCTGTGCGAACACCCGGCGTGGATCCGGGGCATCGACCACCGCGCCGACGCGCACGGGCTCGGCGCGCGTGACCTTAGCCGCGCGGAGGCCGCGCGGATCGCCGGTGAACGCGCGGGGGCGCGGGACATCGAGGTCGCCGAGCTGCACGCGCAGTTCAGCCACGAGGAGCTGATGCTGCGGGAGGCCCTGGGCCTGGGTGAGGACGTGCAGGTCAACCCCTCGGGCGGGCCCCTGTCGGCGAATCCGATCATGGCGACCGGGCTGATCCGGATCGGGGAGGCCGCCGCCCGCATCCACGACGGCACCGCGCGCCGCACGCTCGGCCACGCGACCTCGGGGCCCTGCCTCCAGCAGAACCTCGTCTGCGTCCTGGAAGGAGACACACGTGGGTAACCCGTGTGCCGTGATCGGCGTCGGGCAGACCGCCTACAAGACCAAACGGCTGGACGTGTCCATGGCCGGACTGGTGCGGGAGGCGGCGCAACGGGCCCTGGACGACGCGGGGCTCGACTGGTCCGACATCGACGCCGTGGTGATCGGCAAGGCCCCCGACCTGTTCGAGGGCGTGATGATGCCGGAGGCCTACCTGGCCGACGCGCTGGGCGCCCGGGGCAAGCCGATGATGCGGGTGCACACGGCGGGCTCGGTCGGCGGGTCCACGGCGATCGTCGCGGCGGGCCTGGTCCAGAGCGGCGTGCACGACCGGGTCCTCACCGTGGCGTGGGAGAAGCAGGCGGAGTCCAACGCGACCTGGGCGCTGACGGTGAACTCGCCGCACACCACGTCCCTGGTGGTCGGCGCGGGCGGCTACTTCGCCCCGCACATCCGCGC
>DATADI010000428.1:0-13204 GCA_036258615.1 Thermomonospora sp.
GGCGACGGGCCTCCATGGACGGGCGGCGCGGCCGCCTGCGATCACCCCGGCGGCGAAACCGCCCCGGCGCCAGGAAGGCGGCTGGACCCAGGAACGCAGCGAAGCCGACGAGTTGGAAGGCCCCCTCGCTCGCCGCCGCGGCCCGCACCCGCAGCGTCCGCAGCCACCTGAGCGCGAACGCGACGGGAGAGCAACCGGTCCGCACGGCCCCAACTCAACCGCCCCATAAAGTCATGCTCGATGACCTGGCTCAACCTCGGGTCCGCCAAGGGCCGACAGCCTGCTGTCAGGCAAGGACGGAGCCAGCTGATCACCCGGCCGGACTCTCCTCGATTCACGGCTGCCCCGACTCGCTGTGCCGGCGCGTGAACACAACCCCGCCGAGTTGGGGTCAGGTTTCGTGGGCTGTGGTGGTGTGGTGGGGGGAGGCGGTGACGGGGTCGCTGGTTCGGCGGGAGCCGACCATCCAGGTGGGGCCGGTGGGGTGGGTGGCGGTGGAGGCCTGCCAGACGGCGGTGTCGCGGAGTTCGTCGGGGCCGGGGACCCAGGTCCAGCGGTGGCCGTCGTAATGGGCCAGGTCGCCTCGGGCGCCGCCCAGCCAGACGTTGGTGGGCGAGACGGCGGTGACGGTGTTGACCGAGCCGATGGGGACCTTGATGCGGGTCCACTTGCGGCCGTTCCAGCGGAGCACGGTGCCGCCGCCGGCGCACCACACGTCGTCGGGGGCGGCGGCGGACACGTCGGTGAGCGGTGAGCGGGTGGTCGGGGAGGGTGAGCGCCGCCAGGTACGGCCGTCGAAGTGGACGATGAGGCCCGAACGACCCGCGGCTCCGGTGGCCCAGACGTCGTGCGGTGAGGTACCGGTGACGGCGAGCAGCTTGCCCTGAGGGACGTCCGGGAGTCCCTCCGCCACGTGCCAGGACTCGCCGTTCCAGAAGAGGGCGACCAGGCGCGCGGCGCGGCCGAAGGCGTGGCCCACCGCCCAGGCCCGACCCGGTGCGACCAGGGTGACGTCGGTGAGCACGTAGTCGCGTGCGACGCCCGTACCGCCGGGGAGGACGGGCGCGGCGAGATCCGTCCAGAAGGCGCCGTCCCAGTGCCGGAGCAGCGGGACCTCCGCGCCCAGCAGCCGGTCGTACGCGCCGCCGACGGCGATCACCTCGGTGGCGGCGGAGTGGCGGCGGGCGGTGACGCCCTCCAGACCGGGGCCCACCAGGGCGGCCGGGGACGGCGGGCCGGGGGGTACGGACCAGGAGGAGCCGTTCCAGTGCAGGGCCAGCGGACGGCCCCGGGCCTGCCCGACCGCCCAGACGTCGTCGGGAGAGGTGGCGGCCACGGCGGACAGGACGTGCGGGGCCTCGATCGCGAACGGCGGGGGCAGGCGCCAGGGCGAGCGGGGGTCCGGCGCCAGCAGCATCGCGACGCCCTCGACGCCGCCCGGCCCCGGGTTCACGACGGGCGACCGCTCCGCAGGCGAGGGCAGGTCATCTGAGGGGGTCATCGATATCGGCGGGGTTCCTGACGAGCGGCTCCACGACATTCCAACGAAGACGCGCCCCGGACCCGTTCCCGCGAGGCCGCCGGTGAGGCCGAGCGCCCCGCCCAGCCTACGGCCGCGGGGCGGGCTAGAGGTCCATGACCGCGAGGATGAAGCGGCAGACGCCGGAGCCCTCGTTCAGGTAGCCGTGCGGGCGGTCGCCCGTGAACACCGCGGCGCTGCCCTCCTCGACCGTGTGGCCACGGCCGTCGACGATCACGGTGAGGGTCCCCTCCTGGACGTACGCGATCTCGCGGGTGCCGGGGGTGTGCGCGTCGCTGTGCCGGGGTTCGCCGGGTCGCAGTTCCCAGCGCCACAGCTCGACGGAGGGACGGGCCTCGCTTCCGGCGAGCAGGGTGCCGGTGCTTCCGGACGGGCCGTTCCACAGGACGACCTGCCGTTCGACGGGGAAGATCCGGACGGCGGGCTCCTCCTCCACCTGCACGAGGCGGGTGAGCGGCACGCCGAGGGCCTCGGAGATCCGTATCAGCGTGCCGAGGTTGGGGTTGCCGCGGCCCTGTTCGAGGGCGACCAGGACGCCCTTGCTGACCCCGGCGCGTCCGGCGAGCTGGTCGAGGCTCCAGCCGTGCATGGCCCGCAGGGACCGGACGGTCCGCGCGACGGCCTCGCCGATCGCCTCCTGGTCGTTCATCCGCGCCTCCTGCCGTACCGTAGCACCGGTCGTTTTGATAAACCGTGGATATCACTAAGATGACCGTAGCGGTCGTGGGCGAGGAGGGTGACGCATGCTCGGGGAGATCTGGGTCGACGAAACGGTCCGGGAGGTACGGCCCGACTTCGCCGTCATGGCCATGACGGCGGAGGGGCTGGTCAACGGGCCGAGCGACGACCTGTCCGCCGGCTGGCTGCACAAGGCGGGACCGCGCGCCGTCCCCGACGACCCCCACGTCCTGGCCTGGCGGGACGCCTACCGGGGCTTCGGGGCCAAGCCGCAGCGTACCCGCCCGTCGGTGGACGCCCTGATGCGCCGGGCGGACGCGCTGCCCACGATCAACCGCGTGGTGGACGCCTACAACGCCGTCAGCGTCGAGTACGCCCTGCCGATCGGCGGCGAGGACCTCGACGCCTACCGCGGAACGGCCCGGCTCGTCCGCGCCCAGGGTGACGAGCCGTTCGAGACCGTCGCGGGAGGCGAGACCACGGTGGAGCACCCCGAGCCGGGCGAGGTGGTCTGGCGGGACGACGACGGGGTCACCTGCCGCCGCTGGAACTGGCGCCAGTGCGTCCGCACCCGCATCACCGAGTCCACCGTGAACGCCCTCTTCCTGCTGGAACGCCTGGAGCCGTACCCGCTCGACCGGCTCTGCGCGGCCGTGGACGACCTGGCCCTCCGGCTCCGGACCATCAGCCCCGACGTGCGGATCTCCACCCGGCTGATCGGTGACGGCCCGTGGTGACCGTCCTGGCCCTCGCGGCGGCGTTCGGGTACGGCGTCGCCGACTTCCTGGGCGGCGCCGCGTCCCGGCGGACGGCCGTGCTGCGGGTGCTGATGGTCAGCATGCCCGCCGGGGTGGTGAGCCTGACGGTGGCCTCCCTGCTGGCCGGAGGAACGCCCACCGCCGCCGGGGTGACCTGGGGCGCGGTCTCCGGCGTCACCGGCGCCGTCGGCATGATCACCTTCTACCGCGCCCTGGCCCGGGGCCCGATGAGCGTGGTCGCCCCGGTCTCCGCCCTGACCGCCGCCGTCCTGCCGGTCGCCGTGGGCACCCTGCACGGCGAACGGCTCGACACCGGGGTCCTCACGGGTGTCGCCCTGTGCGTGATCGCCATCGGCCTGGTGAGCATGGAGGAGTCCCGGCCCGCCTCGCCCACCGGATCCTCTAAGGCGCCCTGGCGCCGGACGCTCGACAGCGGCCCGGTGATGGCGGGCGTCTCCGGACTGGCCTTCGGCGGCTTCTTCGTCCTCCTCCACCAGGCGGGCGACGACAGCGGCCTGTGGCCCACCACCGCCGCCCGCCTGGCCGGCTTCACCGTCATCCTCACCACCCTCACCCTCCTGACCCTCCACCGCCGCTCCCCCACCGCCGTCGGTCCTGCGCCTGCGAGCGCGACCGACAGCCCCGTCGCCCCCCACGCCGTGGGGACGGCCCCCAGCGCGGCCAGCGGCAACGCCGCCCCTGCCCCTGTTGATGCCTCCGTGCCCGTTGCCGCCCCGTCCCGTCCCGTCGACGCCGTGGGTCGGGGGGCCGGTGCCTCGGTCCTCGCCGCCGACGCCTCTCCATCCGTCGGCGACGGTGTGGGGGCGGATGACGAGGCATCCCTTCTGCTTGCCGACACCTCCGGCACCGCCGCCGCTGTGGGGGCGGGCGACGGCTCGGTGTCCGATGCGGCTGGTGGAGCGGTCGGTGGTGTGGGCGCGCGTTGGGGCCTTGGCGGGGTGACGTTGGTCTTGGCGGTCTGTGCGGGGGTTTTGGACGCGCTGGCGAACGCGCTGTACTTCGTCGCGGCGCGTGAGGGCCTCCTCAGTCTCGCCGCCGTGCTGACCTCGCTGTATCCGGCCATCACGGTTCTGCTGGCCAGGATCTTCTACAGCGAGCGCCTCCGCGTCATCCAACGTGTCGGCCTCGCCGTGGCGGTCGCTGGAGTAACCCTCGTCACCGTCGGCTGACATGCCCCCGCGCCAGCGTCCACGAGGACGGGCGCGTCGCGTCAGCCTGGGGGCTGGCCAGGGGTACGGCGGTGGTCCGGGCCCCGCAGGTCAGCGGGAGGGCCGCTCCGCTGCCAGGGCGACGGCGGTGGGCTGGCGGGTGAGCACCGGGTCGGCGGTGAGGCTGATGGGGGTCGCGGGCTGGGGGCGGCCGATCAGGGTGGGACGGGCGGCGCGGAGGGCGAACAGGGTCTCCGGGACGAGCCAGGCCAGCAGGACGATCAGTGGCACGTTCCAGCCGTGGGTGGCGCCGTTCAGCACGCCGAACAGGAACGGCCCGGCGCCCGCGAGCAGGTACCCGGTCGTCTGCGCCATGCCGGACAGGCGCGCGGCGATCTTCGGGGTGGCCGCGCGGAGGGTGATCAGCGTGTAGGCCAGCGGGAAGGCGCTGCCCGTCCCGAACCCCAGGACGACGACCCACAGCCAGCCCGCGCCGGGGGCCAGTTCCAGCCCGGCGACGCCGACGCCCATCAGCGCCATCACGGCGACGACGAGCGGGCGCTGGTCCTCCCGCCGGGCGGCGAGCACCGGCATGACCAGGCCGGACGGGATGCCCAGCAACATCATCACCGACAGCATGAGCCCGGCCGTCGTCGCGGGATAGCCGTGGTCGCGCATGATCGCGGGCAGCCACGACATCAGCACGTAGAACGCCAGCGACTGCATCCCCATGAACAGCGTCACGTACCAGGCCAACCGGTTCCGCACCAGCGACCCGCCGTCCTCCCCCTCGACAGAACGACCGGCGCCCGCCTTTTCGGCCGCCCTCATTCCCTCGGCCCCAAGAGCATCGCCGACTCGAGCGGTTCCTCGACCGGCCTCAGCCACCTGGTCGTCTCCAGCAACCCGGGCCGCCGTGGGCTTGGCAGCCTCCGCGTCCGCAACCTGCGGGGCCCCGGCCATCGAGGCTCGAACGCCGCCAGGACCCCGCGATGAACGAGCAGCGGGCGTGGCGTGGGGAGCTTCGGGGTTGGGTGCTTCGGGGTAAGCGGGCGTGCTCGCGGTGGGGGTCGGGGATTCGGGGGGCGTAGGCGCTGGTGGGGTTTGGGAGGCAGCGGGGCGGCGGGTTCGGAGGGCCATGGGGGCCCAGACGGCGGCGGCGAGGAAGGCGGGGATCGACCACACGGCGAGGGCGGTGCGCCAGCCGCCCAGGTCGTCCAGGGGTACGGCCAGCCCCGAGGAGAGGGCCGCGCCGGTGGACATCAGCATCATGGCCAGGCCCGTGAAGAGCCCCACGCGGTGCGGGAACGTGCTCTTGATGACGTACGGCATGAGGACGTTGCCGATGGCGATGCCCGCGCCCGCCACGGCCGTTCCCACGAACAGCGGCACCGCTCCCGCGCCGGGCGCCAGGCGGATGAGGATGCCGAGGCCGATCAGCAGGAGCGCGCCCGCCAGCGCCTTTTCGGTCCCCCACTTACGGCCTAGCGGTGGTGCGACTGCGGCGAACGCGCCGAGGCACAGCACCGGAAGGGTCGTGAGCACACCCATCGCCGCGCCGGACAGCCCGAACGCGTGCTGCAGTTCGTCCAGCAGCGGTGAGACTCCACTGATCGCCGCGCGCAGGTTCAGGGCGAGCAGAACCAGCCCGACGACGGTGGAGAGGGCAGCGGAACGGCTGACACGAACGTTGGGAGAAGTCATGGCGCTTTCGTCGATGTGGGAACGGCATGGCTCCGCCGGGATCGTGCGCAACGGAGCGTGATGGATTGGGGGCGGGCCGATGGCCCGGAAACAGGGAGCAGGCAGGCCGGTCAGCCGGTCGGTACGGCGCCGAGGGCCCGGCACACCGCTTCGAGACAGACCCGCGTGGCCTGCTCAGCCGCGTCGGCGTCGCCTCTGACGACCGCCTCGGCGAGCGGAGCATGCGGTACGTCCACGTGCTCCAGGAGGTTGACCGCCGCCGTGATGCTGGCTCTGAGCGCTTCGCCGAAGTCGCCGTACAGCTCGATCAGGACCCGGTTGTGCGTGGCCTCGGCGACCGCCATGTGGAAGTCCAGATCGGCCTCCACGAAGGCGCACCGGTCGCCGGACTCCGCCAGTTCCTCACAGCGGGCCAGCGCCGCCCGGATCCGTGCGACATCCTCATCGGTACGACGAAGGGCCGCCAGCCGAGCCGCCTCGGTCTCCAGCGCACGCCGGACCTCGAGGATCTCCAGGATTTCGGCCGTCCTCAACCGCCGCCGCACCGCCCCGGACAGCTCGCTGGTCGCCCGGACGTACGTCCCGTCCCCCTGACGGCACTCCAGCAGCCCCGCGTGCGTGAGCGCCCGTACGGCCTCCCGCACGGTGTTGCGCCCGACCCCCAGCGTCTCCGAGAGCACGGGCTCCGGCGGGATCTTCGCCCCCACCGTCCACGCTCCCGCGGCGATCTCGCCCTTGAGCTGGTCGATCACCTGATCCACCAGGGACGAACGACGGGCCGTACGCAGAGTCACCAGATCCCCCAGAACCGAACGGCGATGACGGACCGGTCAGCCAATCATCCCATGTCTCTACGTTACGACGATATGTCGCCCAAGTCCCTTCCCCACCCAACCTGTCACCGACGTCACACCCAGACGCCCCCGGGGCTCGCCCCCCGACCTCCCCCACAACCAGCCCATCGGCACCCGTATCCACCCACCCGGATACCCACAGCCAGCCCTCCGGCCCGCGCCCGAGACCATCCACCCGTCATCCACCAACACCCCGTCAACGCCCGAGGCACCAGCGAAGGTGGCCACCGACCACCCCACCAGGGAACCGCCGAACCCTCGCCCCACACCATGGCGGTGCCCTGCACACGTTTCGCGGCCGAGCACCCCTGGCGTTCCGCCACCACGCTTACCCAAGCGCGTCATGCACCTCGACGCGTCCAGTCGTCGCGGGTGCCCAGCGATCCCACGAGCCACACAACCGCTGGAAACCCTGGCCGAGGGCGGACAACGCACCGATGGGTCCGGTGGCGCGGTCGCGGAAAACCTGGACGGCGGTGGCGGGACTTACGTACGGAGAACGACGTCGAGCACGCCGCCCACACTGCGCATCGTCCGAGACGGCACGCGAGACAGTCCTGCCGAGGGGACGAGAGACGAAAAGGGGTCAACGGCGGTGGGCTGCCTGAGGAGAGCCGCTCGGGGTCGGGGTGCGGCTCTGGGAGGCCAGGCCCGCGCGACCGGCGGAGGACGACGCGCCGCCCACGCTGCGCATCGTCCGAGACGGCACGCGAGACAGTGCTGTCGAGGGGGCCAGAGGGCGGGTCAGGTGAGGGGGGCGTCGGCTACTTCGGGGACGTAGGTCCCCTGGCGAAAGGAGCGGCGGAGGCCCGCGGCCTCGAGGGCGTGGCGGTAGGCGGTGGTGGCGCCGTCGGGGTCGTCGGCGGCCTCGAAGAGTTCGCCCAGTTCGCGGAGGAGGTGGGCGATGGGGCGGCGGTGGCCCTCGCGGCCGAGGTCGTCGAGGCGTTCGGCGGTGTCGCGCAGGACGGCGGCGGCGGCCGGGCGGTCCTCCTGGGCCAGCCGGGCGCGGGCGATGATCAGCCGGGCCTGCACGACCTGGAGCGACCGGACGCCGGGGCCGGCGACGCGGTCGTCGGCGAGGGCGGGGCCGGCGTGGGCGCCGTTCGCCACGGGTTCGGAGCCGGAGGTGAGCAGGGCGATCTGGCGTTCGGCGGCCTCGACGGCGCGGTCCGGCTCGCCGAGCAGCACCAGGGCGCGGGCGGTCTCGATGGCGCAGTCGACGGCCTCCGCGCCGCGCAGCCCGGCGGCGGCGCCGTCCAGCAGGACCATGGCCTCGGCGGCGGGGTGCGGAGCGTCCCCGAACGGGCGGACGCCGCGCAGCAGGGCGCGGGCGGCGGCCAGGTGCAGGCGGGCCACGGCGCGGGTGCGGGCGCCGTCGTCCTGCGCCGCGAGGGCCTGGTCGGCCAGGTAGAGGGCGTCGCCGACGGCGCCCTGCTCCAGGGCGAGGACGCTGGCGCGGCGGTACGCCTCGGTGAGGGTGAGGCCGGAGCCCTGGCCGATGCCGAGGACCTCGCGGCCGAGCCGGTGGGCGCGTTCAGGGTCGGAGCGGTCGACGTAGGCCAGCAGCAGCACCCGGCCCGCCTCGGTGTGCTCGTCGCCCGCCGCCAGGCGCAGTTCCTGCAGCCGGCCCAGCACCCGTTCGCCCAGCGCGATGGCCTGGCCGAGGTCGCCGACGGCGTGGTAGCAGCGGGCCAGGGCGACCAGGGCGGGCAGCGCGCTGGACCGGCCGGGGTCGCGTTCGGCCTGCTCGCGCAGCTCCTCGAAGACGCCGATCGCCGCCTCGACGCGGCCGAGGCCCTCCAGGGCGCGGGCGCGGCCCCAGCGGGCCCGGACGGTCAGCTCCGGGTCGTCGCTGCCGGTGATCACGTCCTCGAAGCCGGTCAGCGCCCCCGCGGCGTCCCCGGCGTCCAGGGCCAGGCGGGCGTACCGTTCGCGCACCTCCAGGTGGGCGCGCTGCTCGGGCTCGATGCCCTCGGCCAGGTACTCGGACGTGCAGCCGAGGCGCTCGGCGAGCAGCCGGAGCACCGCCGGCGTCGGGGTTCGCTTCCCCGACTCGATCAGCGAGATGTAGCTGTCAGAGAGGTCATGGCCGGCGAGCTGTGCCTGCGACATGCGTCTTGTCAGCCGCAGGTTGCGGACACGTTCACCGACGTTGCCTGGACCCGGCATGTGGACTCACTTAGCGGAAGTAATCAGGCGGCTGGGGTGCCGACATGATTGCATGTTGCGGGTTGGCGCACCTCGAGGGTAACCCAAGCAACGTGGACAAGATTGGCATTCGGCGGCATTCGCGACCTCCTGCCGCCCCGGGGCGGGGTCAGTCGTCGGCGGACGCGTTCTTGTTGGGGAAGATCATCTCGCAGACCTCGAGGTAGAGCTGCTCGGGGTAGGGCAGGTAGTCGACGGTGCTCAGCGCCTGGTCCTGGCCGGCGGACTCCAGCACGAACGAGCCGTACCCGAGCATCCGGCCGACGATGGACCGCTCGAAGCTCATGTCGGTGACCTTGCCCAGCGGCATCATGCCCACCTTGCGGGTGATCAGCCCGGTGGTGAGGATCATCCGCTGGTTGGTGATCACGAAGTAGTCCACCGACCACTCCGCGACGCGCCAGACGAACCAGATGAGCAGCAGCAGCCAGCCGTACCACAGGAAGTTCACCTGGTCGTTGCCCACCATGTTGGTGATCACGCCGGCGGCGATCAGCCCGCCGAGCACCAGCCCGACCGGCGCCATCAGCACGGCGGGGTGCCGCCGTACCGTGATGACCTGGCTCTCGTGCGGCAGCAGGTACTTGTTGACCGAGGCCGGCGCGGAGTCGCCGGGGGTGACCAGCCTCATGCGCGCCCTCTCACCCCGGCCGGGCGCCGCGCGGCGCGTCCCGGCACACCGGGGACCGCGAAGGCCACGGCCCTCGCGCGGTACTTCTTAGCGGGCACGACTGCCTCCCGGAGCACGGTGACCCACAGACCCCACGCCAGTCTTACATCCACGGCCACGCACGGCAAAGGTTCGCCCGGGAAGCCACCCACACGTCACCCGCCGGAACTACGCCGACGGCTCGGGCGCGGCCGGCGCGGGCGGGGTGGGAGGCGCCGGGGGTGCGGCCGGAGGGCGGCGCTGCTCGGCGGCCACCGTGGCCAGGACGGTGAGGTGCTTGCGGGCGATCCGTTCCACCAGGTCGGGGGTCGCCGAGCCGGTGACGTCCTGCGCGCCGTGCCGGGCCGCCGTCACGCAGCGGGTCACCGTGGACGGGTCGTGGACCCCGGCGAACTCCCTGGCCAGCCGTTCGGCGACCGCCCGGTACGCGGACGGGCCGGTGTCCTCGTGGTACTGCATGGCGATCCCCTGCGCCTCGCTCGCGCCGACCCGGTGTCCCCCGATGGCCGGGTGGCGGAGAGGAACGAACGACGAACGTTCCGTAGCAGGCTATTACCCTCAGTGACCGCCTAACGAACGTCTCAGGACCGTAACCGCCAAGGGACGGCAAGGGACGGCAAGGCCCTCAGACCACCCCGTACAGCCGGTCGCCCGCGTCCCCGAGGCCCGGGACGATGAAGCCCTGCTCGTTCAGGTGGGAGTCGACCCCCGCGGTGACCACCCGGATCGGCGCGCCGGTGCCCGCGAACGCGTCCTCCATGTAGGCCAGGCCCTCGGGGGCGGCCAGCAGGCAGATCGCGGTCACGTCGGTGGCGCCGCGGTCCAGCAGCAGCCGGACGGCGGCGGCCAGGGTGCCGCCGGTGGCCAGCATCGGGTCCAGGACGTAGCACTGGCGGCCGGACAGGTCCTCCGGCAGCCGGGTCGCGTACGTCTGGGCCTGGAGGCTGCCCTCGTCCCTGATCATGCCCAGGAAGCCGACCTCGGCGGTCGGCAGCAGCCGGGTCATCCCGTCCAGCATCCCCAGCCCGGCCCGCAGGATCGGCACCACCAGCGGCTTGGGGCTGGCCAGCTGCACGCCCTCGGCGTCGGTCAGCGGGGTCCGCACGGTCGTTCCGGCCACCCGGACGTCGCGGGTAGCCTCGTAGGCCAGCAGCGTGACGAGTTCATCGGCCAGCCGCCGGAACGTCGGCGAATCGGTGTCCGCGTCCCGCAGCACGGTCAGCTTGTGGGCGACCAGCGGATGGTCGACGGCCAGGGTCTCCATGCGGATCACGGTAGCCCACCCGTCGGACGGCGCCCGGCATGGATGGCGCCCCCCTGGGGAACGACTCCAGAATGAGCAACCAGCGCAACGAAGAGCCGACGCCCGAGGAGGTTCGGGAGCGGCTGCGCAGGCGCGCCGTCTTCCTGCGCGAGCTCGCCGAGGCCCGCGAGCTCCGACGCCGTGTGACCCCGCACCGGCATCGTCGTGCCCGCATCCACGCCGCCCTGCGCCGCCGGACGTTCCGGCTGCACTGACCCCCCGCGTCCGGAGTGCCGTTCGTCACCCGGCACGCCCGCGGCCCGCCCGGATTCGGCGGTGCGCCCGCGCGGGGCCTCCGGCATCTGCGACCATGCCGGGGCAGGTACGGTGCCGGTGGGGTGATGATGACGGATCTTGACGCGACGGACTTCGCCGTCGTGGTGTACCGGGAAGACGACTGCTGGGAGGCCGAGGTCCTGCCCGTGGCGCTCACCCGCGATCTGGAGGGGCTGATCCACGCGCTGCGGCAGCAGCCGAGCATCGGCGGCACCATCGGGCTGGCGGCGGTCGGCGACGACTTCTTCGTCGCCATCCGGGTGCTCGGCGACGAGGTCATGGTGTTCCTGTCCGACGTCACGGCGTCGGTGGACTGGCCGCTGGCCGGGCAGGTCCTGGAGCACCTCGACATCCCGATCCCCGAGGACGAGGAGCTGGACCAGGTGCTCCCGGTCGGCGACATGTCGATCTTCGCCGACCTCGGGCTGGACGAGATGGAGCTGGGCGCGATCTCCGGCGACCTGGACCTGTACCCGGACGAGATGCTGCTGAGCATCGCCGAACGGCTCGGATTCGGGCAGCCCTTCGAGCGGGCACTCGACACCATCGGGTAGTCCTGGTTCACAATGAACAGGTGCCCTACTTCGCCGCCGTCTTCGCGCGGACCCCGCAGGGCTGGGTCGGCACGGAGGCCACGCTGGACGAGGCGGAGGTCGTCGACGACGTCACCGACCTGATGCGCGAGGTCGCCGTCGAGGCCCTCGGCGATCCCGTGCTGCTCCTGGCGGAGGAGGACGACGAGTGGTTCGCGGTGGCCCGCATCGACGGCGAGGACGACCCGCGCGTCTTCCTGTCCGCCGCCCGTGACGAGGGCCTGGCCGCCCTCCTCCGCCAGCTCGTCGGCGACACCCCCGACGACGAGCCCGCCGGCGACCCCGCCCTCCTCGCCGACCTGGGCCTGCCCGCCGACCGCCTCACCGAACTCGGCGACCGCGTCCTCCCCGGCGACGCCCTCCTCACCATCGCCGAACACGCCGGCTTCAGCGACGAATACGACAACCTCCGCCTGTGACACCTCCTGCCGCGCCCTCCGGGCGGGAGGCATGGGGGCTGCGGCATCCGCGGCATGCTCTGAGCTGTGGGGCGTCGGCTGAGGTGGCTAGATTCGGGGCATGCCTGGGCCACCAGTGGCTAGGGCGGCTATGACGACCGGCGGTCGTGTCGCCGGCTGTTGAAGGAGGGGCTGTGGGCTCGGCGGATGAGGGCGTGCTCGCCGAGTTCGAAGCGCCGATGCGGCTCGCACTGGCGGAGGCACGGCTGGCCCTCGAAAGCGGGGACGTGCCGGTCGGGGCCATTGTTCTGGATGCGACCGGTGAGGTCATCGGCACCGGTCACAACGAACGGGAGCGCACCGGTGACCCGACGGCACATGCCGAGATCCTCGCACTCCGGACGGCGGCGGTACGGTCAGGCTCCTGGCGGCTGTCCGGCTGCACCCTGGTCGTCACGCTGGAGCCCTGCACCATGTGCGCGGGAGCGTCCGTGCTCGCCCGCGTCGACCGCATCGTGTACGGCGCCGTGGACCTCAAGGCGGGGGCCGTGGGCTCACTCTGGGACGTCGTCCGGGACCGTCGGCTGAACCACCGCCCCGAGGTCATCGCCGGGATCCTCGCCGAGGAGTGCGGCGCCTTGCTCACCGAGTTCTTCGCTCGCCGCAGAGTCGGGTAGGCTTCCCGGCGGTGGTGTCGCCTAGTGGCCGAGGGCGCACGCCTCGAAAGCGTGTGATGGGGCAACTCATCCGTGGGTTCAAATCCCACCACCACCGCCACCCGCAAGGGCCCCGACCCGCACCAGGCTCGGGGCCCTTCGTCATCCCCGCACCCGCCGCCCGGGACCAGCCCCAGCGAGCGCCCTTCCCGCCACCGATCACACCTGATCACCCAAGCACCGGTAAGCAGCGCCCAGCCCCTGGGATCCATCAGCCGGGCCCCCGCGCGGCGATCACCGCCCCAGATCACGCGGGACCACTCAAGCGCTACAACCCAAAACAGCGAGCCGGGACCCTCGAAGTGGTCCGTCCCGATACCGCGGATGCCGCCCCGCA
>DATADI010000429.1:0-2057 GCA_036258615.1 Thermomonospora sp.
CGCCCCGCGGTGGCCGGGCCCTTCTCCTGTGCGCGGGGCCGGTCCAGTCGCCGGGGTGGGGGCGGCCGGACCGGCCCATCGGTCAGCCGGGCGCGAGGACGAGGGCGGTGGTCTCCATCGGCAGGGTGGCGGTGCGCTCCAGGCGGAGACCGGCCTTGGCGATGAGCGGCTCCAGCTCGGCCATCGTGCGCTGGCGTCCCCCGTTGACCACGTGCAGGTGCATGTCCCACAGCGCGGCGAGCGGGGCGGAGCCGTCGTCCACCGCGACGCGTTCGAGCACCAGCAGGCGCGCCTCGGCGGTCATCACGCGGCGCACGTTGCCCAGCAGCCTGACGACGGGCTCGTCCTCCCAGTCGCCCAGCACCCGCGACAGCAGGTAGACGTCGCCGCCGGACGGGACGGACTCGAAGAAGTCCTGCCCGACCACCCGCGCGCGGTCCGGGCCCACGGCCCGGTCGAGCTGCTCGCGGGCGATCGGCACCATGTGGTCCAGGTCCACCAGGACGCCCCGCGCGTCGGGCGCGGCCGTCAGGATCGCCGTCAGCAGCAGCCCGTTGCCGCCGCCGACGTCCACCACCGTCCGGCCGCCGGAGAAGTCGAACACCTCCGGCACCTGGTCGAAGAAGAAGTTGCCGGCCTTCATCGCCCGCTGGAACCGCCCGGCGGCCTCCTCGTTCTCCCGGAGGTAGGGGATCAGCGGCATGCCGAAGGCCCGCTCGAAGCCCGCGCCCGGCTCCGTCATCGCCGCCAGGGCGTGCTCCCAGGCCCGGTAGAACTCCGCCCCGTACAGCAGGCACAGGTCGCGCAGGGACCCGGGACGGTCGCGCAGGGCGTCGCTGACGGCCGTGGCCCGGTAGCCGGTGGCGTCGTCGCCCTCGAACACGCCCAGCGCCACCAGCAGCCGCATGAGCCGCCGCATGACGTCGGCCGGGACCCCGGTCTCGGCCGCCAGCGCGCGGGCGTCCACGGGCCCCTCGGCGACGCGGTCGGGCAGCCGCAGGGTGGCCGCGACATGGACGGCCTGGGTGCGCCAGGCGCCGGTGACCAGGTCCACGACCTGGCGGGAGACGTCGGTGCCGATGCTCATCGCACGCCCCCCGGCTCGGCCGGGATCCAGTCCCGGGCGATCCTCGGGGTGTCGATGGACAGCGCCCGCATGTGCTCGATCGGGTTGGTGAACTCCCGGGCCGCGACGATCCCGCCGTCGGCGAACTCGAAGGAGTGGACGAAGTGGTTGCGGTAGACGCCGGGCGGGTAGCCGGGGAACAGGATGCGGCCCGAGCCGGTGCACTCGACCCAGAACCGGTTCGGGTCCTGGGTCTCGAAGATCGTCACGTCGTGCCACCGCCAGTCCGGCAGCACCTTCAGCGACAGCTCGCCGTGCTCGCGCAGCCGCTCCCGGCCCCGGACGACGATGGGCCGCCCCACGTCGGTGAAGAACAACGCGGCGGTGCCGTTCTCGGTGAACAGCAGGTAGCGGTTGCGGCGATCGGCCTCGGTGGTGCTCAGATACTTTTCGACGATCGCCCGATGGGCTGATCGGAGTTCCGCTTCGGTGGTGGATCCCGGGGATGGGACGGCACGGGTCATGGCGCCTTCCTCCGCATCTGGATGGTCCGGGCGAATGGCCTTCGGCCGTGTCCGCGCGCGGCTTCCCCAGGGAGGGTAATTGCTCATCTCCGGGCATTAAAGGAATTCCGGGCGCCGTTCCGGCGGGCGGCGCCCTAGGCCAGCTCGCGGGTGCGGCGGCCCACCAGGTCGGCCAGCCGGTTCCACTCCTCGGACCGTTTCAGGGCGATGGCCTGGATCATCCGCGCCCGGTGCGGCGGCACCGTCACCGCGATCCACTCCCACTGGGCGGGGTCCATCTCGGTGGTGACCAGCATCCGCAGCAGCATCCGGCCCGGCTCGGTGGCGCGCAGCGAGGGATCGCGCGACAGCCGCTGCACCGCCTGCGCGAACGTCTCCGACGTGCGCGAGCGCCGCCCGCCGCCCGGCCGGTCGCGCGGGATCCGCCGCTCGGCCTCGGCCGCCGCGACGGCCCGCGCCCGCTCGGG
>DATADI010000430.1:0-10868 GCA_036258615.1 Thermomonospora sp.
GCCGGAACACCGCCGGAGGGCCCGGCCCATGGCGTCAATTGGATTGCTGATCTAATATCTGGGCCCATGGGCACAGTGCGACCGGCCGACGCCGCCGCGCAGACCGCCGGGCGCCCCCGGGCGCAGGCCGCGCTGGTGGCCGCGGCCTGCCGGCTGTTCGGCGACCGCGCCTACGACCTGGTGTCGTGCGACGACATCGCCGCCGAGGCCGGGCTGTCCAAGGGGCTGATCTACTACTACTTCGGCAGCAAGCGCGGCCTGTTCCTCGCCGTGATCAGGGAGGCCGTCGAGGGGATGAACGCGCTGGCCGCCGAGCACGACGGGGGCACCCCCGCCGAGCGGCTGATCCGCACCCTCGACGGGTACCTGTGGTGGGCCGACACCCACCGGTCGGCGTTCCACACCATCACCAGCGGCGGGATCGGCGTGGACACCGAGGTCGCCGAGGTCTCCCGGGCCGCCCGCCGGCGGCTGCTGGCCACCATGTCCCGCACGCTCGTCGGCGCGGCCGTCCCGCCCCCGGCGCTGCGGGTGGCGCTGGAGGGATGGCTGTCCTTCGTGGAGGGCGTCACCGCGTCCTGGCTGGCCGAACGCGACCTGGACCGCACACAGGTCCGGGACCTCGCGGTGAACGTCCTGGTCAGCGCCCTGGCCGCGGCGGGCCATCCGGTCCCGTCCGAGGAGGCGTGAGCCCCTCGACCACGAGCCGCAGGAGACGATCGGGGTCGGCGCCGACGTACTGACTCGCGGCGCCCGCCCCGCAGGCCAGGGCGAACACCTCGGCGGGAGAGACGTCGGGGCGGACGGCGCCGACCTGCTGCGCCCTGGCCAGGAGCACCCCGGCGGCGGCGCGCATGCTCTCGACGCAGGCATGCAGGTCCGACTTCTCGGCGGCGGCCGTGGCCAGGATCGACTCCGCCAGCCCCTGGTAGGCCGACGCGCACCGGCCGAACTCCTGCAGCCACTCCACCAGGGCCTCGCGTGGAGTGTCGGAGTCGCTGAGCCGTTCCGCGTTCTCCCGCAGGCTCGTGACCCGGTCGTGGAGAAGGGCCTGGAGAAGGGCCTCGCGGGTGGGGAAGTGCCGGTAGAGGGTGCCGATGGCGATCCCGCAGGCGCGCGCGATCTCCGTCAGCGAGGCCTGAACGCCGTCCCGGCGGAAGGTCTCGTCGGCGACCCTGAGAAGCCGCTCACGGTTGTGACGTGCGTCGGCACGCATCCCGGTGGATCCCTCCACGCACCCTCCTCGACAAGGTGAGGCACCCTCACTATGCTCAAAGTGAGGGTGCCTCATTCTATCTCGGGGAGAACGCATGAACACTGCGGCGGGCCGCCTCGGCGTGTGGACACTGGCCCTGGACGCACAGCCCGCCACGCGGGTACGCGAACTGGCGGCCGAGATCGAGGAGCTGGGCTACGGCGCCCTGTGGATCGGTGAGGAGTTCGGCCGCAACGTGCTGACGCAGGCGGGCATCCTCCTCGGCGCGACGGACACGCTCGTGGTCGGCACCGGGATAGCGAACATCTTCTTCCGCGACCCGATCGCGATGGCCGCCGCGGAACGTTCCCTCGCCGAGGCCTATCCCGGCCGGTTCATCCTCGGCCTCGGCGGACATCGGGTCGATGACCGGCCGCTGACCCACCTGGGCCATCGGGTGCCGTCCGCCGGGCGTGCCGTCGCGACGATGGGCGCCTACCTCGACGCGATGGACGCGGTGCCCCTGCAGAGCCCGCCCCCGGCCGTCCCCAACCCCCGTGTCCTGGGCGCGCTCGGCCCGAAGATGCTGGGCCTGGCCGCCGCGCGCACCAGCGGCGCGCTGCCCTACCTCGTGCCGGTCGCCCACACCGAGGACGCCCGCGCCCGGCTGGGTCCTGACGCGCTGCTGGCCGTCGAGCAGGCGGTCGTGCTCGACCCCGACCCCGGCACCGCCCGCGATCTGGCGCGAGCGCATGTCGCCTCGTACCTCACCCGGGGCATCGCGCACGTCAAGGACCTGCTGCGTTTCGGCTACACGCAGGAGGAGCTGTCCGGCACCCCGGCCGACCGCGTCGTCGACGCGCTGGTGGCGGGGGGCGGGCCCCGGGCGCTCGACGCCGTCGCCGAGCGGGTGCGAGCCCACTTCGACGCCGGCGCCGACCACGTCTGCCTGCAGGTGCTCACCGCCCGGCCGGCCACCGCCCCGATAGCCGAATGGCGCGAACTGGCCGGCCTGCTCGACCCCCTGCCGCACTGAACGACCGCCACCCGCCCGGGGCCGCGTGGCTCACGTCAGCGGAGCGAGATCGCGAGTTCCTCAAGAAGGTCCATCTGCTCCTGCATGCCGACCTCCATCCCGGAGGCGAGGATCATGTCGCGCAGCTCCTTGTTCTCGCACTGCGTCAGGAGGGTGAGCGTGGTGCGTCCGTCGTGCTCGGTGAACGTGATGGTGTTCACCGGTGCGCCCTCGTCGGAGTCGGGAGCGCCCGGCATCTGCAACATCTCGGTGGTGACGATCCGCTCGTCGGGGACGATGTCGCGGAACTCGCCGTGGAAGACGAGCTCGGCGCCGTCGTTGACGGTCATCACGTAGCGCCACCGGCCACCGACCCGCAGGTCGATCTCGACGCCGGTCATGGTGCCGCGCTTCCCGGCCCACCACCGCCTCACCAGGTCGGGCGTGGTCCATGCGCGGTACACCAGATGCCTGGGGGCGTCGAACTCCCGGGTGATCAGGATCTGCTCGTCGGCCGGCAGCGTCACGATCGCGGACCCGCCGCCCCTCGCCGTAGCCACCATCTCACTCCTCCTCGCTCTTGAGCTCCTCCAGCACGGCGTCCAACTGGTCGAACCGTTCCGACCAGGTCCGCTCGTACTTCCTGACCCAGTCGTGGACCGGCTTCAGCGCCTGCCCGTTGAGGCGGTACAGCCGCTGCCGCCCCTCCTCGCGCACCTCCACCAGGCCCACGTCCCGCAGCACCCGCAGGTGCTTGGACACCTGCGGCTGAGCCAGCCCGAGCAGCTCGACGAGCTCGTTCACCGAACGTTCCCCGCCGATGAGGACGTCGAGGATCTGCCGGCGCCGGGGCTCGGCCACCGCGTTGAACGCGTCGGTCGTCGTCGCTGCTCGTGCCACACCCCAATCATATGCCCATATGGGAATACGTCAAGGGTTGATCCAGGCCGTGACCGTGTCGCCCTCACGGACGAGGTCCACGCCCAGCGCGGCGACCATGCGGAGGATGGCCGTGTTGCCGGGGGTGGTGCTCACGAGGACCGACGCGTATCCGTCCGTACGCGCGAGGGCCAGCAGCCGTCTCAGCACCGTGCCGCCGACACCGCCGCCACGATGGGAGCGGCCGATCCACAGCCCGGCCTCGGCCGTACGGCCCGCGTCGTCCAGCGGGCACAACCGGGCGGCCCCCGCCACCGCGTCGCCCACGATGACCGCGTACGTGCTCTCCACCGGCTCGGCCGCCAACGTCCTCGACCGGTGGAAGGACAGGAAGGCGTCCCGTCGTTCCCGGGTCCACCCCGGCGGGCCCGTCACCGGCGGCATCACCTCCAGCGGGTCCGCG
The DNA here is from genome assembly GCA_036258615.1 of Thermomonospora sp. Taxonomy (GTDB): domain Bacteria; phylum Actinomycetota; class Actinomycetes; order Streptosporangiales; family Streptosporangiaceae; genus Thermomonospora. The sequence continues at coordinate 3,553 of DATADI010000430.1, forward strand.
TCGGCGACCGCGACGTTCAACAGGTCCGCCAGCAGATCCTCGTCGAGGGGCCGAAGTACGACGTCAGGGCGCATGGTCTCATCGTGGCAGCGCGGGCGCGGCCTGCTCGATCCCTTTTCGCGCCGCCGCCGCGGGGTGGGTCAGGCCGCCTCGGAGGCGGCGGCGGTGCGCCGGTGGAAGCGGCGCAACAGCAGCGCGGTCGCCGCGAGGCCGGTGAGGGGACCGAGCCAGATGCCGGTGGTGTCGAGCGCCGCGGCGTGCGCGAACAGCCACGCGGCGGGCAGCCCGACCAGCCAGTAGCCGACGAGGGTGATCCGGAAGCCGCCGCCGGTGTCGTCCAGCCCGCGCAGCAGCCCGACCCCGATGTTCTGCGCGCAGTCGAAGAACTGCAGCACCGCCGCCACCATCAGCAAGGACACCGCGACGGACGGCACGTCCCCCTCGAAGAACGGGCTCAGCACCACCTTCGGCACCGCCGCGTACACCACTCCCACCAGCGCCATCCCCGCGAACGCGCAGGCCAGAGCCGTGCGGGCGACCCGGCGGGCGGCGGCGCGGTCGCCGAGGGCCAGTTCCCGGCTCACTCCGATCGAGGCGGCGTGCGACAGCCCCACCGCGATCTGGAACACCACGTACACGAGCTGGTTGACGGCGGTGTGCGCGGCCAGCGCCGTGGTGCCGAACGCGCCGACCAGCAACGCGACCACCGAGAAGAACCCCGCCTCCGAACCGTAGGTCGCGGCGATCGGAACGCCCAGCCGGGTCAGCCTGCGCAGCCGCGCCCGGGCGCTCCTGCAGCAGGCGCGGTTCGACACCGGCAGGACCTACGAGCTGTACACCACCGAGGACATCGCGGGGCTGGTCGAGATGGCGACCCTGTTCGCCACCCAGGTCCGTGAGGCGGGCGTCAACGTCAAGGTGGTCAAGCAGGAGTCCGCCACGTTCTGGGACAAGACCTGGCTCAAGGGCGACCTGTACACCTCGTACTGGGGCACCAACGACTCGGTGGTGTTCTTCGCCAGCAAGACGATGGTCTCCGACGCCGGGCAGAACGAGACCGGCTGGAAGGACCCGGCCTTCGACGCCGCCTACCGCAAGGCCATCGGAGGCAAGGACCAGGCCGAGCGCGCCCAGGGGTTGCGGGAGATCCAGCGGATCCAGCACGAGCGGGCATGGCTGGCCTCCTGACCCGCTCCCGCATCGGCCGGGGCGCCGCCCACCGGGTCACGGTCGTCCTGGTCCGGCGGGCGCTGCTGCTGGCCGTGCTGCTCGCGGTGGTGTTCGCCGCCGTCGAGCTGCTGCCGGGCGACGCGGCCACCGCCACCTCCGAGCGCGGCGAGACGGCCGCGGACGTGTCCGAACGGCGTCGCCTCCTCGGCCTGGACCGGCCGCTGCTCGTCCGATTCTGGGAGTGGATGGCGGGGCTGCCCACCGGTGACCTCGGCGTCTCGGCGCGCGGGGTGCCGGTCACCGAGGTGCTCGGCGGCCCGTTCCCGAACACGCTCCTGCTGGGCGGCCTGGCGCTGGCGGTGACGACGGCGGCGTCCCTGGCGCTCGGGTGCTGGGCGTCGCTGCGACCGGGCGGCGGGGTGGACCGCCTGGTGGGCGGCTCGGCGACCGCCGTGCTCGCCCTCCCGGAGTTCGTCGTGGCGGTGGCGCTGCTGCTGGTGCTGTCGTCGTGGACGGGCTGGTTCCCGGCGGTCACCATCACCGGGCCGGACGGCGGGGTCGCCGACTGGACGATGCTGGTGCTGCCGGTGCTGGCCCTGTCGATCCCGCAGATCGGGTGGAACACCCGCATCGTGCGCGCCGCGCTCGCCGACGAGCCCACCGCCCCGCACGTGGAGACCGCGGTCCTGGACGGCCTGCCACGGCACCGCGTACTGCTGCACCACATGCTGCCCGGCGCGGTACCGGCCATCGCCATCGGCCTGGCCACCTCGACGGGCATGCTGTTCGGCGGCGCGGTCGTCGTCGAGACCGTCTTCAACTACCCGGGGATCGGCGGCGTGCTGACCGGCGCGGTCACCGACCGGGACGCGCCGCTGGTCGCCGGGGTCGTCGCGCTGACCGGCGCCGTCGTCACCGGTGTCCTGCTCGTCGCCGACCTGCTGCGGATCCGTTTCACCGGGGGGCGGGCATGAGCGACCGCGTACGGGTGGCCCTGCGGACGGCACCGGCGCTGCTGCTGGTCACCGTTGCCGTGGCCGGGCCCTGGCTGGCTCCGCACCCGATCGACGCGCCGGTCACCGCCCCCTACGGGACCCCGGGCGGCGACGCGCTCCTCGGCGGCGACCAGCTCGGCCGGGACGTGCTGAGCCGGGTGCTGTGCGGCGGGCGCGACCTCATCGTGACGTCCCTGCTCATCGCGGTCCTCGTCACCGGGATCGCCGCGCTCCTCGGCGCGGTCGGCGCGGTGCGGCCCGCCGTCGGCCGGGTGGTGGAACGGGCCGCCGACGTGCTCATGCTGCTCCCGGCCGTGCTCGGCATCCTGCTCATCACCCTGTCGTGGCCGGACGGGGGCCGCCCGGCGATCGTCGGCGTCGCGGTGGTGTTCGGCGTCCCGTACGCGGTGCGCTTCGTGGCGGGGGCGGCGGCTCCGGTCGCGGCGTCCGGGTACGTGGAGGCCGCCACGGCGGGGGGCGAACGCCTGGGCCATCTGGTCGTGCGCGAGGTGCTGCCGAACCTGCGGGCCACGCTGCTGGCCCTGTTCGGGTTGCGTTTCGTGGCCGCCGTGTATCTGGTGGCCACGACGGGTTTCCTCCAGGTCGGCCCGCAGCCGCCGGCGGCGGACTGGGCCCTGATGATCCGGGAGAACACCGCCGGGATCCTGCTGAACCCGTGGGCGGTGCTGGCTCCGAGCCTGGCCATCGGGCTGCTGGCCATCAGCGTCAACCTCGCCGCGGAGGCGCTCGTGCCCCGCACCGGCCCCAGGGCGGTGGTGCCGCAGTGACCGAGATCGCCGTCAGCGTCAGCGGGCTCACCGCCGCCGCCGCCGACGGACGTCTCCTCCTGGCCGATGGCGACCTGGAGGCGCGACGCGGCCAGGTGACCGCCCTCACCGGCCCCTCGGGGGCGGGCAAGACGACCCTGTTGCGGGCGCTCGCCGGGCTGCTCCCGCCGGGCACCTCCCGCACGGCGGGGCAGGTGCGCGTCCTCGGGCACGACGTCCTGACGCTGCCCGACCGGGACCTGCGCGAACTCCGCAGGCACCGGCTCGGCTACGTGGGCCAGGACCCCGGGTCGGCCCTGAACCCCCGGATGCGGGTCCGCCGCCTCATCCGCGAGGTCGCCGTGCGCCGTGGTGATGACCCGGTCGCCCGGCTGCTCGCCGAGGTGCGCCTGCCGACGGACGAGGGCCTGGAACACCGGCGGCCCGGCGGGTTGTCCGGCGGTCAGCAACGACGGGTGGCGCTGGCCCGCGCGCTCGCACGCGACCCCGAGGTGCTGCTGCTGGACGAGCCCACCGCCGGACTCGACCCGGCACTGCGCGACGAGATCGCCGCCCTGCTGCGCGACCTCGCCGGGCACCGGGGCCTGGCGGTCGTCATGACCTGCCATGACCGCGCCCTGGTCGAGCGGATCGCCGACCATGCCGTCGCGCTCCGGCCCGCCCGCACCACCGCCACCGCCACCGTCCGTGCCCGGACGGCCAAGCCCTCGTCCCGGACGCCATCGGACACGGCCGCGCTGCTGGCGGTACGCGGGCTCACCGCGACCATCGGGCGGCGCGACGTGCTGCACGGCGTGGACTTCACCGTCGCCCGGGGAGGCTCCACCGGGCTCATCGGGGCCTCTGGCTGCGGCAAGACCACGCTCGTCCGCTGCGCGGTAGGGCTCCACTCCCGCAGCGGCGGTTCGGTCGAACTCGACGGCGTGCCGCTCGGCCCCTCGGTCCACGACCGCAGCCGCGAGCAGCGCCGCCGCGTCCAGCTCGTCCCGCAGGACCCGCTCGGTGCGCTCAACCCCGCCCGCACGGTGGGCGCGACGATCGGCCGACCCCTGCTCCTGCACCGCCGCGCCACCCGGGCCGAGGTCTCCGACCGGGTCGCCGAGCTGCTCGGCCAGGTCGGGCTTCCGGCCGACCTGGCCGCCCGCCACCCCGGGGAGCTGTCGGGGGGCCAGCGGCAGCGGGTGTCGATCGCCCGCGCCCTGGCCGCCGACCCGGACGTGCTGATCTGCGACGAGGTGACCTCCGCGCTCGACGAGGACACCGCCGAGACCGTGCTGGACCTGCTCATGCGGCTGCGCGAGCGGCGGGGCCTGGCGCTCGTCCTGATCAGCCACGACCTGCGCGTGGTCGCCCGGCGCACCGAGCACGTCGTCGCGCTGGCCGACGGGCGGGTCACCGACACCGGCCCCACCGGCGAGATCATCGCGCGCCACCGGCACTGACCGGCGCCGGTCAGGCGAGCGACACCAGGTCGGCGTACCCCGGATCCCAGGCGTCCTCCACCCCGTCCGGCAGCACGAGGACCCGCTCGGGACGCAGCGCCTCGACCGCCTCCGCGTCATGGGTGACCATCACCACCGCGCCCCGGTACTCGGCGACGGCGGCGAGGACCTCCGTGCGGGAGGCCGGATCGAGGTTGTTGGTCGGCTCGTCCAGCAGCAGCACGTTGGCCCCGGAGGTGACCAGCGTCGCCAGCGCCAGCCGTGTCCGTTCCCCGCCGGACAGCACACCGGCGGGCTTGTCGGCGTCCTCCCCACCGAACAGGAAGTTGCCCAGGATCGTGCGGGCCTCCCCGTCGGTCAGGTGCGGAGCGGCCGACGCCAGGTTCTCCCGCACCGTGCGCGCGGGATCGAGGGTCTCGTGTTCCTGGGCGAAGTAGCCGAGCCGCAGCCCGTGGCCGTGCACGACGCGGCCCGCGTCCGGGGTCTCCCGTCCGGCGAGGATCCGCAGCAGCGTGGTCTTGCCCGCGCCGTTCAACCCCAGCACCACCAGCCGGCCGCCACGATCGACCGCCAGGTCCACCCCGTCGAGCACCGTGACCGGCCCGTACGACTTCGCCAGCCCGATCGCCGCCAGGGGCGTCCGGCCGCACGCAACCGGATCGGGCAACCGGAACCGGGCGACCTTGTCGGCGCGCCGTACCGGTTCCAGTTCGGCGAGCATCCGGTCGGCCCGGCGGACCATGTTCTTGGCCGCGACGGCGGTCTTGACGTGGGTGCGCATCCGGTCGGCCTGGGCTCGCAGCGCCGCCGCCCTGCGCTCGGCGGCGGCCCGTTCCCGGGCGCGGCGGCGCTCGTCGGCCTCGCGCTGCGCCAGGTAGGCGCGCCACCCGGTGTTGTGGACGTCGATGGCGGCGCGGTGGGCGTCCAGGTGGAAGACCCGGTTGACGGTGTCGGCGACCAGGGAGGTGTCATGGCTGACCAGCACCAGCCCGCTCTGGTGCCCGGCCAGGAACCCGCGCAGCCAGGCGACCGCGTCGGCGTCCAGGTGGTTGGTCGGCTCGTCCAGCAGCAAGGTGCCGTGGTCGGCGAACAGGACCCGGGCCAGCTCGACCCGGCGGCGCTGCCCGCCGGACAGCGCCCCGACCGGCAGCCGCAGCACCCGGTCGGGCAGCCCCACCCCGGCGGCGACGCGGGCGGCCTCGGCCTCGGCGGCGTACCCGCCCCGGACCTGGAACTCCTGTTCGGCGCGCACGTAGCGGGCCATCGCCCGGTCACGCGAGGCCGGATCGGCGGCCTCGGCCATCGCCGTCTCGGCGGCGCGCAGCGCGTTGACCGCCCGGTCGAGGCCGCGCGCCGACAGGATCCGGTCCACGGCGGTCATGGCGGGGTCGGCGGCCCCGGGATCCTGGGGCAGGTAGCCGACCGGGCCGGTGCGAGTGATCGTCCCGGCGGCCGGGGGCTCCGCACCGGCCAGCACGCGCAGCAGGGTGGTCTTGCCCGCGCCGTTACGGCCGACCAGGCCGATCCGGTCGCCGGGCGCGACGGTGAAGGTGAGATCGGACAGCAGGAGGCGGGCGCCGACGCGCACGTCGACACCGCGAACGGTGATCATGGGATGACGCTCCGGAAACGCTCAAGGACACACGGGTGGCGGGAAGGCGTGTGTCCGAGCTAGGAGATCCGGGGCGTCGACATGCGGGCCAGCCTAACCCGGGCCCCCGGACGGCCGCACCGGGTTTTCCGGGCCAGGTCACAGCCTTGACGCACGGCACGCGACCACGTGTAATGATCTCCGTCCGCGCAGCGCCGGCCGGCCGGGTCGCCGCGGCGCGGCACCGACACCCAGGGGGATGATGCCGTGACGTCTCAGTCCATGGGCCGCGCCTGATCTGAGCGCGCCCGCGCGTCGTCCCGGGCCCGGTCGGGCCCTGTTCCAGGCCCGTATCGCCGGTCGGCCGTCCGCCGGCATGCCCCCTCCCCGCTCTCGTGGGCGTGGCCGGGATCGTTCGCGCCTCCGTTCGTTTCCGTGATGTCCCGCCACAGCCGAAAGACCAAGGAGAGCATGTCCATCGACTTCAACCAGCAGGTCATCGAGGAGTTCCGCGCCAACGGGGGCCGGGTCGGCGGCCCCTTCGAGGGAGGGCGCCTGCTCCTGCTCACCACGACCGGGGCCAGGACCGGCAGGCCCCACACCGTCCCCGTCGGCTACCTGCCCGACGAGGGGGGACGCAGGCTCGTCATCGCGTCCGCCGGGGGAGCGCCCGCGCACCCGGCGTGGTTCCACAACCTCCGCGCGCATCCCCGCGTCACCGTGGAGGACGGGCTCTTCACCTACGAGGCCGACGCGGAGATCCTGGAGGGCGAGGAACGCGACCGGCTGTTCGCCCGCGCCGCCGAGGCCGACCCGGGCTGGGCCGAGTACCAGGACAGGGCCGGGCGGGTGATCCCCGTGGTGGCGCTGACCCCCGTGGACGCCGGACCACCTCCCGGGCCGCTGGGCGACTCGCTCAAGGCCGTCCACGACGTGTTCCGCCGGGAACTCGACCTGCTCCGCGCCGAGATCGCCCGGTCGGGCCCGGGGCTGGTGGCGCAGCTGCGCGTCACCTGCCTGACGTTCTGCCAGGGCCTGCACCACCACCACACCATGGAGGACGGCGGCATGTTCCCGTTCCTGGGGGAGCAGCATCCGGAGCTGGCGGCCACCATGCAGCGGCTGCGCGAGGAGCACCGCACCGTCCAGCGGCTGCTGGAGGAGCTGCAGGAGCTGGTCACGGCCGAGGGCACGGACCGGGCGGAGCTGCTGGCGGGGGTGGAGCGCCTCACCGCCGACCTGGAAGCCCACCTGGCCTACGAGGAGGAGCAGCTCGTGCCGATCCTCAACGGCATCCCGCGCTAGGGCCCTGACCAGGTGTTGCGCGGGC
>DATADI010000431.1:0-10633 GCA_036258615.1 Thermomonospora sp.
GGCCCCGCGGGTTCCGCGGTGCCGACGGCGGCCGGGTCCGGATGCCGGTCACGGCGGGTCTCCGACGACGATCGGGAGGGTGTGGCGGTGGTACGCCGTCAGTCGCCGGCGAGTTCGTCCAGGCGGCAGCGCACGTCCTCCCAGCGCTGGATGCGGAGCCGGCGCGCGGCGCGGTCGTGCGGCGGCGCCTCGGTCTCCACGGCCAGGACGATCAGCCGCAGGCCGCCGGGCACGTCCACGACCGCCGAGTCGAACAGGTCGTAGGTGAGGATCTCCTCGCGGATCCGGGTCGGCAGCCGCATGGTCCACTCCTCGTCCTCAGGGGCGTCCGGACCGCTGATCTCCGTCGGCTGGCGGCCCTCGGCGAGCGCCTCGAACGAGCCGGGCGCCCAGCGCAGCGCCTGCTCGACCAGGGGCCACTTGGTGGGCCGGCCCCCGATCCGGCCGGCCTCGATGTTGCGGATGGTGGTCTCCGAGACCCCGGCCGCGGCGGCGAGGTCGCGCTGGCGCAGACCCAGGTGCACGCGTCGGGTGGCCACGGCGGTTCCGACACTCGCGTGGCTTGGCAATGGCATTGCCTCATTCTGTCGCAGCCCGGCGTCAATCCGGCGGGAAGACGGCAGAACCCGTCGCCGTCGACCCGTCCGATGCCTAGCACAGCGCGCTGGTTGGCGACCGTGACCGAACGGTGACGTGACCATAGTCACACTCCGGTCGCGATCGAAAACAGTGACGAAGTTCCCGATTTCTACCTAAATTTGGCGCCGTGAAAGAACAACGATTTCTGCTGGTGGACGGTGATTCCTTGCGTCGGCTCCGGCTGGAGCATCGGCTGAGGCAGTCCGACGTCGCCTCCGTGGCCGGGATTGACACCTCCTACCTGTCGCTCCTGGAGACCGGCAGGCGGAGACGGGCATCACTGGCGGTGGCGCGTCGGCTGGCGGAGGCGCTGGCGGTGGAGGTGACGGAAGTCGCCGTCAAGGAACGACAACTCCCTTCGACGGGCGGGTGATCGACCGTGGCCGTGACCCTCCCTCGCGCGCGTCCCCGCGCGCGGCTGCCGGACCGGCGGTACCCACCGGACCGGTGGCGGGCGGCCTGAGCCGTCCCGCCCGAGGCAAGCACCCCGCGCCCCCATCTCATCCGGTCATGAGGAGCCACCTTGTCCCTCATCACATCCGCCGCCTGGCACGAGCGGGCCGCCTGCCGACAGGCCGACCCCGAGATGTTCTTCGTCCGCCCGGCCGACCGCCCGGCGATCGAGGCGGCCAAGCGCATCTGTTCCGGCTGTCCCGTCCGTGAGGAGTGCCTGCGGTACGCCTCCCAGCACGACGAGCTGGAGGGCATCTGGGGCGGCACCACCGAGCGCGAGCGCCTCGCCGCCCGCATCCGCCGGCGCCTGGCCCGCCCGCTCACCACCGCCTGACCCCTTTCCCCGCTCGTCCAACGCCTTCGGTGAGCGCCGATCCCGGAGGCGCCGGAGGCCGGGAGCCCCCGCAGCGGACGCCGCCGGCGCCGCCCGCTCCCGGCACTCGAGGGCCGGGCACCGTCCCGGCCTCCGTCGTCGTGACGGCCGAACCTCCGTGACCGCGCCGCTCGGGCGACGCCGGTCGCCGCCCGCCGAGGCGGCCCACCTGACGGGGCGCGCCGCCCCGGCCGCATCGTTCCGACAGCTGAGGAGCCCCATGTCCCCCTGCCCGGGTCCGTGCAACAGCCCCCGCCAGCGTTCGCGCCGCCCCGCCGGCGCGCCCGTCGCCGGGGACCCCGTCTGGTGCCGGCGTTGCCAGTCACTGCTGCGCACCCGGCTCGCCGAGCTCGACGACCTCGCCGCCCGCCTCGGCGGAGCGCTGGACGAACGTCGCCGCGGCGGAGCCGAGAAGGTCTCGGGCACCCGTGGCCGCCCGTCCCCCTCGCCCGCCGTCGACGACCTGGACGAGCTGCTGCACACCCTGCTCGGCTGGGAGGACGCCTACCGCGCGGCCCGCGGCTTCGGCCCCCGCCCCCGCCGGGGCCGCTACGCCCCCACGCTGGCCGCCTGCGTCGCCTGGCTCGGCGCCCACCTGGACGGCCTGCTCACCTTCGCCGGCGCCCGCGACTTCGGCGAGGAGGTGCTGACCCTGCACCGCCGCCTGAACTCCCGCACCGCACCGGACGCCCCGAGGCGCCGCCCCGCAACCCCCTGCCCCGCGTGCGACCTGCTCACCCTCGCCCACGATCCGGCGACGGACGACCTGCACTGCCGGGCCTGCGACTGGACCTCCGCGGCGAAGGCGTCATGACCGACCTGGCCCGCAGCTTCCTCACCGTCGCCCAGGCCGCCGACCGCGTCGGCGTCGGCCCCGCCACCATCCGCCAGTGGATCCACCGCGGCCACCTCCCCGCCCTCCGCGTCAACCGCCGCGTCTACGTCCGCGAACTGGACCTCCTCCTCGCCGAACGCACCACCCGCCACCACGGCGGCACCCGCACGCCGCGGGGGTGAGCGACCCCGTGCGCTGTGCGACCGGCCGCACCGGAGCCGCTCGTCAGGGCGCCGGGCGGCGGTACTTCACGTACGAGCCGGATGGTGCACCGCCCTGAGGGCGGAAGGCTCCGCACTCGCCGCTCACGGAAAGGACCAGCGATGGCCCCCGACCCGCAACTCAAGAACCATGGCGACAGGCTGAAACAACTCGAGGACGAGGCGAGGAACACCGAGAAGAAGCTCACCGACCACGACAAGATCCTGGCCAAGACCGAGGCGGCGCTGGGGAAGGCCGAGGCCAACGGGGGCAAGATCGAGGCGAACTTCGTGACGCTGTTCGCCGTGGCGGCCGCCCTCGACATCAAAATCGCCAAAGTCGACCTCGCCCTGTTCGATGCCTCCCGAACGGTCCGCAGGCTGATCACCGAGGGCGACGGGCGGCTGGCTCAGAAAATCGAGAAGTTCCTCCAGTGGAAGCAGCGCTTCAATCCGGACTTCGTCACCAGCCCGGAACAGCGGTTCGTGCGCGCCCATCAGGCAACGGTCCAGTCGATCGCGCATTACGATGCCGCCAATGATCTTCAGCAGCGTGCTGTCAATCCGACCCTGCGGGCCGCCTACCGTGATCAGATCCAGGAACATCTGAGGCAGGCGGAGAAATACAAGAAGAAGGCCGATGATCTGGCCAGGAAAGTGGACAGAGAGCTTCGTGGGCAGGTCGAGCTCAATATCGAACTGGTCGAGCAACTGCAACACGACCTGGTGATACTCGGAAGTCGCCTCGCGGCGATCAGTTGATGTCCACGTCAGGAAGAGGTGGGTTATGGCAGGTGCGTCATCGGTTGCGGCCGAGGGGCTGAGGAAGGTCGCGGCCGCGGCACAGCAGGCGGCGGCGCGGGTGACCGCGCTGAACGCTGCCGCCCAGAAGGCCGGATCCGGTCTCGGGTCCGTCCAGGCCAAGGCCGGGCAGGCGGCGGCCGGAGCGGGCCGGGTGCGGGCGCAGGCGGCGAGCGCCGGGGTCGCGTTGCAGGGTGTCGGGTCCAAGGCCCGCGCGGCCGGGTCCGGCCTGCAGGGATTCGACAGCAGGTCACGGGCCACGGGCACGGCGATGCAGGGGCTCGGCGGCAAGGCGAGGTCCGCGAGTGCGGGGTTGGGCTCGTTCCAGCAACAGGCCGCCAAGAGCGGGAAGGCGCTCGCCCCGATGCAGAGGGATCTGGCCAAGGCCGGGCAGGAGGCGACCAAGTCCGGTAGGCAGCTCGGGACCGCGTCGAAGGGGATGCGGGCGATGGGGCCGGCGGGGAAGGTGGCCGGGGGCGGGCTGAAGGCGGTGGGGGCGGGGTTCAAGGCCGCCCTGGGGCCCGCCGGGCTGATCCTGCTGCTGCTCACGCCGTTCATCGAGAAGCTCGTCGAGACCGTGATGCAGTCGAAGACGTTCAAGAAGATCGTCTCGGGGGCGATGCGCGGGGTGGCCGCCGCGGTCAAGGGCATCAAGACGGCCGCGCTGTTCGCCTTCAACTGGGTCAAGAACAACTGGAAGAAGATCCCGCTGATCCTGCTGGCGCCGTTCATCGCGGTGCCCGCGGCGCTCATCATCTTCCGGAAGCAGATCGGCGAGAAGATCGGCGCCGCGATCAACTGGATCAGGGACAACTGGAAGAAGATCCTCGGCTACCTGACCAGGCCGTTCACCGACGGGGTGAAGGCGGTCGCCCGGGAGTTCGGCAAGATCCTGGCCAAGGCGCGGTCGCTGCCCAAGGACATCGGCCGGGCGATCGGGAACGTGGCCGGCACGCTGCGCAGCCACGGCGCCGACCTGATCGGCGGGTTCATCTCCGGGATCGTCAGCAAGGCCGGAGCGCTGATCTCGGCCATCAAGAACTACGTCACCGACAAGATCCCGGGATTCGTCAAGAAGGCGCTCGGGATCAGTTCGCCGTCCGTCGTGATGATGGGCCTCGGCCGCAACGTCGGCGAGGGCATGGCGATCGGCATCCAGCAGAGCGGGAAGCAGGTCGCCGACGCGATGGACACCATCGCGGTCGTTCCCGCCAGGAGGCCGACGCGGGCGGCGGCGGTGCGGGCGGTCGCCCGGGCGGGAGCGGCCGTGGGCCGGGCCGGCGGGAGCGACCGGCGCTACGAGTTCCACTTCCACGGGGCCGTGCGGGATCCGGAGGAGACCAGTCGTCAGTTCGCCGCCCGGCTGCGCGCCTGGGAAGTGCTCAACGCAGTGAGGTAGGTGCATCGTGCCCATCATCCACACAGGCCAACCCGGCTCCGGGCCCCCGCCGTCCGGCCCGGCCCGGGAGACCGCGACGGTGATCTGGACGGCGGCGTCCGGGGAGCAGACGATCCTGTCCGACTGGCGGCAGGGCTACGTGCTGTCCTCCGGGGCCAAGGGCCTCGGGATGCCGCAGTACCAGCTCTACCTGCGCGAGTCGGGCGGCATCGACGGCGACGTGGTCACCGGGGTCCGGGCCCGCGCGCGGGAGATCTTCCTGCCGATCGTCGTGTACGGGCGGGACCGGGCGGACGCGCTGCGCCGGCGGGCGCTGCTGGCCGACGCGTTCGACCCGCTGGGCGTCAACGGCGGCGGCGAGGGCGTGCTGACCGTCGTCGAGACCGGGCTGGAGCCGCGACGGATCCGGGCCTACTACACCGAGGGCATGGAGGGCGGGGAGGGCCGCGACGAGGCCGGGGTGACCTGGGCCAGGTTCGGCATCAGCCTGCACGCCGCCGAACCGTACTGGCACGGTGACGAGGTCACCGCGAGCTGGGGCGTGCCGGGCGGCGAGCAGCCCTTCCTTCCGGTGGGGCCGCCGCACTACCTGAAGGTGCGGACCGCGCAGATCATCCAGCCGAACATGGTGATCGACTGCCCGGGCGACGCGCGTTCGTACCCGCGGTGGACGATCCGCGGGCCGCTCAGCACGGGCGCGTTGTTCCGCAACCGGACCGGCCAGACGGTGAGCTGGCAGCTCAACCGCGCCCTGCAGTCCGGCGACACGGTGGTGGTGGACTGCCATCCCCGGCGCCGGTCGATCACCCTGAACGGCACCGAGAACCTGTGGCCGTCGCTGACGCCGAACTCCCAGCTCTGGCCGCTGGCGCCGGGCCGCAACGTCGTCGACATGGTGGTGAACGGCGTCGCGGACGGCACCTCCGTCGAGCTGGCGTTCGTACCGCTCTACAAGACCGCCTACCCGGTCACGTCCGCGGCGACGGCCCGGCGGGGGGCGGCGTGACCGGCGACTGGCGGGTCCTGGTCCGCGACCAGGACCGCCGGCTCATCGGGGAGGTCGGCGCCGAGCACACGCTGGAGATCGTCGACCGGCACCTGGCGGTGGGCTCCTGGTCGATCACCGTCGACGCCGGGAGCCGGGACGCCCGGCTGCTGCGCGACGGACACGGCATCGTGTTCCTGCGCGACGGGGCCATAGCGTTCTCCGGGCCGACCCGCCTGGTGGAACGGGTGCACAACGCCGACGAGGGCGGATACGGCACCCTCACCGCGTCCGGTACCTGCGACCTGGCCTGGCTCAGCCGCCTGGTGTATCCCGAGGCCACCACCACCGACCTCGGCGCCACCGCGCGGACCTTCGCGGTGACGTCCTACCGGCTCGGACCCGCCAAGGCGGAGACGGTCCTGCGCACGCTCGCCGACAAGCACGCCGGACCGGGCGCCGCCACGGCCCGCCAGGTGCCGGGTCTGGTGCTCGCGCCGGTGGACCAGCAGCAGGGCGCGGACGTCACCGTGTCGGCGCGGTTCGACTCGCTGCTGGAGACGATGCTCGACACCGCCGCGCGCGGCCGGGTCGGCTTCGACGTGCGGCAGCGGCTCGACGGGCGGCTGGAACTGTCGGTCTATCCCGAACGCGACCGCCGGGCGCACGCCCGGTTCTCGATCGAGCTGGGCAACCTGCGGTCGTACCAGTACACGATCAACCCGCCCGAGGCCACGTTCGTGGTGGTGGCCGACGAGGGGGAGAACACCGCGCGGCGCTACTGGGGGTTCGGCCGACCCGACCCGCTGTGGCCGGGGCTGCGGATCGAGGACTTCCTCGACGGCGCCGACCTGGAGGGCGACGCCCAGGCCAAGGCGCAGGCCGCGGCCACCGCCCGGCTCGACGAGACGCGGGGGATGGCCAGCGTCACCTTCGAGCCGATCGACACCGAGGCGGTGGTGCTCGGCCGCGACTACCGCAAGGGCGACACCGTCACGGTCGAGGTCGACGGCCTCCCCTACAGCGACGTCGTCCGGGAGATCCGCTACACCCGCACCGCGGACGAAGGCCAGGTGATCATGCCGGTGGTCGGCCAGGACGAGGAGTCGCCCCGCATCTACCGCAGGCTGGCGCGCCTGCAGCGCAGGGTCCATTCACTAGAGACGAGGCGATGAGATGACCGAGAAGTCGGGTGTCTTCGAGAACCAGCCCATCACCACCGAGGTCGAGCTGGCCCGGCTCTTCCAGGGTTTCCAGCTCGACGGGGTGCGCGGCAATCCGACCGAGGCCGCGTGCAAGGTCGTGCCCGGCGGCGGCCTGAACATCAAGGTGTCGCCCGGCTACGCGCACGTGGCCGGCTACTGGTACGAGTCCAGCGGCGACGGGGAGACGCGGCAGGTCGCCCCCGGCGGCAGCCAGCCGCGCGTGGACCTGGTGCTGCTCAGGGCGGACCCGGCCGCCAACACGGTGACGGCCGTGGTGCGGCCGGGCACGCCGAGCGCCGCGCCGACGCCGCCCGCCCTCGTCCGCACGCCCGGCGGCGCCTGGGAGCTGCCGCTGGCGCACGTGCGCGTCGCCGCCAACGCCACGACAATCGGGGTCGGCGAGATCACCGACGCGCGGGAGTTCGCCGGGACCACCGTCGCGCCGAGCTACTCCTTCAACCGGCCCGACCGCCCGTCCATGGGACAGCTCATCTACGAGCACGACACCGCCCGGTGGGTCGGCAACACCGGCGGGCTGAACTGGCGGGTCGTGGCCGAGGACAGCGGCTGGGTGGACCTGCCGGTGGCATGGCCCTCGGTGTGGAAGATGGGGATCCCCCTCAAGGCCCGGCGCATCAACGGCGTGGTCCACATCACCGGCGCCCTCGACCGCATCGGCACCCTGTCGTCCTCCGACCAGGACGGCTCGCTGCTCACGGTCCTGCAACGGCCCGACCTGCGCCCCGCCCTGACCCACTCGGCGGCGATCGTCGCGGACTTCCCGGTGCGGGCCGGCCGGCTCAACCCGGCCCGGCTGTTCGTGGACCCCGGGACCGGTGAGGTGTGGGTCCGGCACAACATGTTCGACATCACCGACGGCCAGCGGGTGTTCGTCAGCACCTCCTGGGTCGCCCGCTGAACCGACGGCACCACCTTCCGCCCCGGGGTCCCCGGGGCTTTCGCATGTCTGGGAGACGACTATGACGCACGCGCAGCGACGGAGGAGGTCACGGTGACCCGGCACACCTTCGGCGGCGGCATCGCCGACTACGTGGTGACCCGCGGCCCCGGCGGCGAGCTCCTGCTCGCCGGGGACAAGCCGGTCACCTTCTGGGACTCGCCGGTCGGCGGCGTCCAGCACGTGGACCTCGTCGACGGGACGGGCACGCCGATCCCCGGCGGCGTGGTGGTCGCCGACGCCAACGGCGCCATCCCCGCCTTCGGCCAGGGGCCCGACGGGGTCCGGGTCATGTGGGCCGACGCCTCGGCCGACCACGGCGGCCCGCGCCGGCTGATGCCCGCAACGGACACCGGGCTGGAGCTGGCCGACCTGCAGACGCGGCTGGCCGCCGTCGAGCAGAAGCTCGCCGGGGTCGGCCGGATCACCGTCGGGCCGACCGCACCGCCCACGCCCGCCCTCGGCGACGTGTGGCTGGACACCACCGCGCCCGCCGGGGCGGACCCGGTGACGTTCCGCGCGGCGGCCGGGGCGAACTCGCTCACCGCCGGGTCCATCACCTGCAACCTGCCGGGCGGGCTGCTGCCCGGCGATCTGATGATCGCGGTGCTGGCCATGGACTCCACCACCACCACGACGACCACCACCACCCCGGACGGCTGGACGGAGCTGGTACCGCCCAACCTGATCGGCGACGACACCCGTGTCGCGGTGTACGCGCGGGTGTTCGCCGCCGGAACGCCCGCACCGACCTGGACGCACACCGCCGCGACCAAGGCCACGGTGGCGATCGCGGCGTACGCCAACGCCGACTCCGTCCCGCAGGTGGGGCAGACCGGCGTCCGGACGGGACAGACGTCCGTCGTCGACGCCCCGTCGATCGTCACCACCGACCCGAACATGCTCGTGGTGTGCGCCTACGGCGAGAAGAGCTCGGCCGCCACCGCGATCACCGGGCCGACCGGCACCACCGTCCGGCTGGCGCAGCTCGGTGCCGGGCAGAGCGGCGTGCCGTCGGTGCTGCTCTGCGACTTCGCCCAGCCGACCCCCGGTGCGACGGGCGTGCGGACGGCCACCTGGAACACCACCTCCAACAACGGCCTGGGCGTCCAGATCGGGCTCCGGCGCAGGCAGGCCTAGATGGCGACCTTGTCGTACGGCTGGGTCGGCGGCACCACGGCCTCGACCGCCCGGTTCACGCTCCGCACCGTGGACGCCGCCTCCGTGCGGATCGTGCTGTCGGCGTCACCCAACCTGGCGCAGCCGGTGCACGGCGCGCCGCAGGTCCCCGACGCCCGCGGCCTGACCAAGCACGAGCTGAGCGGCCTGACCGCCGCCACCGCCTACCACTGGGGCGTGGAGGCCGACGGCGTGCTCCTGCCCGAACGCGGGAGGTTCCGTACCCTGCCGGTGCCGGGCACGCCGTCGGACTTCACGTTCTGCTTCGGCGGCGACCGCATCATGTCGTCCAACCACGTGGTGTACGACACCATCCGCGGAATGGACCCGCTGCAGTTCCTCTTCCTCGGCGACCTGCACTACTGGGACGTCGACTCCCCGGACCGCGCTGAGTACGACCTGCGGAACTCGCAGGCGCTCTCGACGCCGCGGTACGCCAGGCTGCTGCGGGAGGTGCCCACCGTCCACACCTGGGACAACCACGACTTCACCGGCGCGAACGGCTGGTCGGGGTCGGTGGGCGCCGCGGCGGCGCAGGAGTCGATGCGCGCGCACGGCACCTTCTACCCGCTGCCGCCGACCGGCCTGTACTGCACATGGGTGGTCGGCCGGTGCCGCTTCATCATGCTCGACACCCGCAGCGGCAGGTCGAACCCGGCGGACCCGGACGGGGCGAGCAAGTCGCTGCTCGGAGCCGTCCAGAAGGAGTGGTACCTGGACCTGCTGAACCGGAGCACCGAGCCGGTGATCTTCGTGGGGGAGTCCATCCCGCACCGCTACTCGGCCGTCGGGGGCGACCGCTGGGGCGACTACCGCACCGAGTTCCAGGAGATCAACCGGTTCGTCAACACGCTGGCGCTGGGCCGCAGGATGGTCCTGCTCAGCGCCGACATGCACGCCATCGCCGCCGACGACGGCCGCAACTCGCTCATCGGGGCGATGGAGCTGGTCGGCGCGCCGCTGGACCAGAGCGGCGGCGGCGGAAGCACCTGGCAGGTCGGCCCGATCGTGCCGCCCGCCGGGACCGGCCAGTTCGGCCGGGTGAGCGTCGCCGACGACGGCACCGAGATCACGGTGACGTTCACCGGCCACGACCACACCGGCGCCCAGGTCGCGACGCTGGCCAAGACGTTCGCCGCGCCGTCGGGCCCCCCGGATCCCGACAGCACCCTGCGGACCCGGACCGCCGACGGCTGGCACATCACCCCCGCCCGGACCGGGCTGTCGTGGCGCGGCACCGCCAGCGCCCGTGCCTGGCAGGGCGAGCGATGGAGCTAGGAGGCCGAGAAGATGCCCCTGATCGTCCCACCCGACCCCGACCCCGACCCCGATTCCGAGGCCGGGGCCGATGAGTGAGCCGCCCGGCGTGGTGATCACCGCCCGGGACATCTACGACAAGCTCGTGGAGCTCGGCGGGAAGGTGGACGGGATGTTCGCCGCGCACGAGCAGATCCGTGTCCAGGTCGCCGACCACGAGCAACGGCTGCGGGCCGCCGAGCGCTGGCGGCACGCGCTGCCGGTGTCGGTGCTGCTGGCCGTGCTGTCGGCCGCCGCGTCGATCCTCGCCGGCGTCTGAGGCCGCACCGGAGAACCGGCACGGCCGCCG
>DATADI010000432.1:0-4602 GCA_036258615.1 Thermomonospora sp.
GGCCGCAGCTCCCTGCTGCGGCCCGCCGCCCAGCTGCCCAGCAGGTGGTCGCCCAGCCGGTCCTCCAGGAACCCGGTGGCCTGCACCCCGAACACCACGTCGGCCGCCAGCTCCGGCTCACCGCGCAGCAGGTCGCCCAGCACGTCGCGGCGCAGCACCTGCTCGTGCACCGCGTCGGCCTCGATGTGCTCGGTGAAGAACAGCGTCGCGCGCGGCCCCGCCCCGAGCCGTTCCAGCGCGCGGGCCATCCGGCGGGCGCTGGGCGCGGTGGTGATCTCGGCCGCCGCGAAGTGCCCGGCCATCGCGCCGCGCAGGCTCCGGTGCAGCCCGAACAGCGACATCATGTTCACGGTGGCGAGCATGACCGCCGGGACCGCGTCCAGGTACGCCAGGTAGCCGGTGTCCAGGCCCGTCTCGTCCATCAGGTCGGCGTACAGCCGGGAGTGCATCCGCGCGCCGTGGCCGCCGCCGTACTCGTCGAACTCCACCGCCACCAGCGACGCCTTGGCCTGCCCGCGCAGCCGGGGGATCAGCCAGGCGTGCGGGTCGGCCTCCTTGTGGTGGTAGATCGAGCGGTGGATCAGGTACTCGCGCAGCTGCCACCACGCGCCCTCGTCCTGGAGGAAGTGCGACACGCCCCGGGCGTCGACGGGCTCGACGAGCAGCTCGTCGAGCGCCGCGGCCACGTCGTCGCCGCCGGGCACCGCCTCCCGCAGCGCCGCCAGGAACGGCCGTTCCAGGGCCGCGCGCAGCTCCAGCAGGCCCGGCTCCCACTCCCAGTCCGGGTCCACGCCCTGGAAGCCCTGGTAGTGCAGCTCGTAGCAGACGTGCAGGGCCAGCTGGAAATCCTCGCCGAGCGGGTCGGCGGGCGCGAACCCGTCCACCGGGAACCGGCCGGGCGGGCCCGCCCGCAGGGCCGTCACGAGCGCCTCCGACAGCGGGCCCCGGGGAAGGGGGAGTGCCGGGCCGGTGCGCCCGGTCGCCGCGGCGGCGTCCGTGGTCGAGGTCATGGTGTCTCCGTTCGGGCGGGTCGTGCGGGAGGCGCTGGGCGTACCCGTTCCGGCGGGGCCCATTCCTCGGCGACGGTCTGCCGGGCCAGCATCCCGACGACCGCCGGGACGCCGCCCCGGGCCGCCGCCCGCCGCTGCCGGTCCGCGCCCGTGCCCGCCCGGCGGACCCGGGCGAGCAGGCCGGTCACGACGGCGAGGTCACCGGACTCCTCCAGGGCGGGCCGCGTCCACGCCAGCAGCTCGTCCACCAGCCGCCCGGCGGGCACCCGGACCTCCTTCAGCGGATGCACCCCCGGCCCGGACAGGCCGTGGCGGGCCGCCGCCCACAGCGCCGCCGCGCACACCTGGTCCTCCGGGCGCGGGGCCTCCCGGCCCGCCGCCAGCTCCAGCAGCGCCTGCCGGACCAGGGCCCGGGTGAGCAGCGCCTGCAGCACCGCCTCGTCCACGGTCGCGGCGGCGTCGGCGGCGCGGACCTCCACGGTCGGCAGCCGCGCCGACGGCCGGGCCAGCCAGAACGTCATCGTGCGGTCCACCAGGACCCCGCAGTCCACCAGCCGGTCCAGCCGCCGGTCGTACGCCTGCGCCGACGGGCACCACGGCGGCACCCCCGCGCCGGGGAAACGGGCCTGCCCCACCATCCGCCAGCTCGCGTACCCGCTGTCGCGTCCCCGGTCGAACGGGGAGTTGACCGACAGGGCGAGCAGCGTCGGCAGCCACGGCCGCAGGTGGTTGACCACCGCGACCGCCGTCTCCCGCTCGGGGACGCCGACGTGCACGTGGCAGCCGCACGACTCGTACCCGACGACCATCCCGGCGAAGCGCTCGGCGATCAGCGTGTACCGGTCGCCGTCCGTGAACGGGGGCGCCACGGTCGGCGGCACGGGCGTGCCGGTCGAGACCAGCGCCACGCCCTCGGCCGCCGCCGCGTCGGCCAGCGCCCGGCGGCCCTCGTACAGCTGCCGCCGCAGGCCCGCCGCCTCGGTGCACACCCCGCTCACCGACTCCACCTGCGTGGTGACCAGCTCGGGGTGGAACTCGGCGCCCGGCGGGCGCGGCGGGGCCTTCGCCGCCCGGGCCAGCACCCGCGCGGCCCGCGGCACCGTCGTGCCGGTCGCCGGGTCGACCAGGAGGAACTCCTCCTCGACCCCCATCGTCACCCCGGGCACCGCGTCGCGGCCTCGCACAGACCCTCCGCCTCATCCGATGACCGTCGGCCAGGGAGTCCTACCCGGCGCGGCCCCCGCCAACCGGTGCCCGATTTTGGCGTGCCCGTGCCTTTAGGTCCGGCCCGTCCGGGTAGGGCGCGCCAGAGTCCGACGAACCCACGGAAGGAAGCCGCCATGACGGACGTTTCGGGCCAGGGGCCCCAGCCTGGCGACGAGCGCCCCATCCTGACCAACCGGCAGGGCCACGCCGTCTTCGACAACCAGAACCAGCGGACCGTCGGCGCACGGGGACCCGCGACCCTGGAGAACTACCAGTTCCTGGAGAAGATCAGCCACTTCGACCGGGAGCGCATCCCCGAACGCGTCGTGCACGCCCGCGGCGTCACCGCCTACGGGTTCTTCGAGGCGTACGGGACCTGGGGCGACGAGCCGATCGACCGGTACACCCGCGCCCGGCTGTTCCAGGAGCGCGGCAAGCGCACCGACGTGGCCGTGCGGTTCTCCACCGTCATCGGCGGCCGGGACTCCGCCGAGACCGCCCGCGACCCCCGCGGCTTCGCGGTCAAGTTCTACACCGAGGACGGCAACTGGGACCTGGTGGGCAACAACCTGGCCGTCTTCTTCATCCGGGACGCCATCAAGTTCCCCGACGTCATCCACGCGCTCAAGCCCGACCCGGTGACCTTCCGGCAGGAGCCCGGCCGGATCTTCGACTTCATGTCGCAGACCCCCGAGGCCATGCACATGCTGGTCAACCTGTTCAGCCCGCGCGGCATCCCCGCCGACTACCGGCACATGCAGGGCTTCGGCGTCAACACCTACAAGTGGGTCAACCAGCAGGGGGAGACCCACCTGGTCAAGTACCACTGGATGCCCAGGCAGGGCGTGCGGAGCATGACCGAGGAGGACGCCGCCGCGATCCAGGCGCACGACCTCGGCCACGCCACCCGCGACCTCCACGAGGCCATCGAACGCGGCGACCACCCCGAATGGGAGCTGCTCGTCCAGGTCATGACCGACGAGGAGCACCCCGAACTCGGGTTCGACCCGCTGGACGACACCAAGGTCTGGCCGGAGAACGAGTTCCCCGCCAAGCCCGTCGGGCGGATGGTCCTCGACCGCAACGTCGCCAACAACTTCGCCGAGAACGAGCAGATCGCCTTCGGCACCGGCGTGCTGGTGGACGGCCTGGACTTCTCCGACGACAAGATGCTGGTGGGCCGGACGTTCTCCTACAGCGACACCCAGCGCTACCGGGTGGGCCCGAACTACCTCCAGCTCCCGGTCAACAGCCCCAAGAACGCCCCCGTCCGCACCAACCAGCGCGACGGGCAGATGACCTACGTCGTCGACACCGCCGGGGAGAGCCCGCACATCAACTACGAGCCCTCGCTGCTGGGCGGCCTGCGCGAGGCGCAGTACCCCACGCACGACGAGCAGGGCCCGGTGATCCACGGACGGCTCACCCGCAAGCGCATCCCGCTGACCAACGACTACGAGCAGGCCGGGCAGCGGTACCTGCTCATGGAGGACTGGGAACGCGACGACCTGGTCAAGAACTTCGTGACCCTGCTGTCGCAGTGCGACCGGCGCATCCAGGAGCGCATGGTGTGGCACTTCCTGATGTGCGAGGACGACCTCGGCCTGCGGGTCGGCGAGGGCCTGGGCATCGCGCCGGAGGACGTCGCCCACCTGGAGCCGCTGCAAAGCCAGACGCTCACCGACGCCGAACGCGAACGGCTCGCCAACCTCGGCAAGAACGGGCCGCGCGACGTCGCCGACCTGAAGATGACGCACTGCGTGCCCGACGAGCGCGCCCGGCGGACGCCCGCCGCGTGACCGGCGTCAGCCCTGCGGCGAGGAGGCCGACAGCACGCTCTCCAGCTTGGCGAGCTGCTCGTCGTGGATCCGCTTGAGGCCGCCCGGCGCGAACGTGCGCTCGAAGAAGCCGCCGATACCGCCCGCGCCCTTCCAGGTGGTCTCGACGCGGACCTGGGAGCCGCCGCCCGCCGGGGTGACCGTCCAGGTGGTGACCATGCTGGAGTTGGCGTCGGTCTCCACCAGGACGCCGTCGCGCGGGGCGCTCACGGTGAGCAGGCAGTCGCGCACCCGCTTGCTGGTGGCGGCGAGCCTCCAGTGCACCACCGTCCCGGCGCCCTGGCCGCCCTCCCGCACCTCGTACTCGCCGTAGTGCTCGGTGAGCATCCGGGGGCGCGTGTCCCGGTAGTCGGCGAGCGCCGTCATGACCTGCTCCGGAGCGGCGCCCAGCGGCCGCTGGGCGACCGCGGTGACCTGTCCCATGCGCACCATCCTCTCGCACCCCGCGCCAGGTATGCCGACGGCCCCGGCGGGGGATCCCCACACCAGCGGAAACGGCGCGGGAACGGGGGGACGCATGCCGACCCGAACGATGATCTTCGCACCGG
>DATADI010000433.1:0-1606 GCA_036258615.1 Thermomonospora sp.
CTACCCGGGCGTGCGGCCGGTCCGCCCGGGTAGGCGACAATCAAGAGGTGACATCGCCGCAGACCACGCCCCCCGGCACCGCGGGGGGCTACCGTTCCGGGTTCGCCTGCTTCATCGGACGGCCCAACGTGGGCAAGTCCACCCTGATGAACGCCCTGGTCGGGACCAAGGTGGCGATCACCAGCAGCCGCCCGCAGACCACCCGCCGGGCGATCCGCGGCATCGTGCACCGCCCGGACGCCCAGCTCGTCGTGGTGGACACCCCCGGCCTCCACAAGCCGCGGACCCTGCTGGGCGAACGGCTCGACAGCCTGGTCCGCTCCACCCTCACCGAGGTGGACGTGATCGGGTTCTGCGTGCCCGCCGACGAGAAGGTCGGCCCCGGCGACCGCTTCATCGCCCGCGAACTCGCCGGCCTCAGGGGCACCCCCGTGGTGGCGATCGTCACCAAGACCGACGTCGCCGACCGCCGCCAGATCGCCGAGCAGCTCATGCGCGTCGAGAAACTCGGCGACTTCGCCGACATCGTCCCCGTCTCCGCGGTGGACGGCTTCCAGGTGGACCTGGTCGGCGACCTGCTGATCTCCCACCTGCCCGAAGGCGTCCCGCTCTACCCCGAGGGCGACCTGACCGACGAGCCCGAACACGTCCTGGTCGCCGAACTGATCCGGGAGGCCGCCCTGGAGGGCGTCCGCGACGAACTCCCGCACTCCATCGCCGTCGTCGTCGACGAGATGCAGCCCCGCGAGGGCCGCGACGACCTCGTCGAGGTGTACGCGCACCTGTTCGTGGAACGCCCCAGCCAGAAGGCCATCGTCATCGGCGCCAAGGGCTCTCGCCTCCGCGAGGTCGGCACCGCCGCCCGCCGCCAGATCGAAGCCCTCCTGGGCGTCAAGATCTACCTCGACCTCCGCATCAGCGTCGCCAAGGACTGGCAGCGCGACCCCAAACAACTCCGCCGCCTGGGGTTCGATTAGTCGCGGGGGATCGTCCCCCCACGATGACGCGCCCCCCCAGAATGACTCGCGACACTCAGGCCCGCCAGTAGCAGGGATGCCGCTACCGCCAGGTACCAGCCGTAGCCCGCGGAGACCTCCAGGGGGCCGGCCACCGGGCCGGCGCCGCTGAGTTCGCGGCGTAGGCGGTCCAGCCGGAGCAGGAAGAGGCCGCAGCTCAGCAGGGCCAGCAGGGCGGGCACCGCGGCCAGGGCGAAGATGCGGGGGTCGGCGGCCAGCAGGCCCCAGACCAGCATGACGGTCGCCACCAGCGCGAGCACCGGGACGACCTGGCCGGTGCCGTCCACGTTCACGCCCGCCTCGGCCACCAGGTCGCCGGCGCGGCCCAGACCCGGCAGGCGTACCCCGGCCACCGCCCACGGCAGGAACGGCGAGACCAGCAGCACGGCGGCCGTGAGCAGGCCGGCCAGGCCCCAGGCGGAGCCGGTCCGGGCCGGGGCGCGCGGCGGCGGTGCGGCGGGGGGTGGTGGGGTGTCCGGGGCGGCGGGCGGCAGGAACGCGGGCCGGTCCGCCGGGGGACGCCGTCCGTCCTCTGCGTCACCACTCATGTGCACAGCGTAGGAGGTGGGGGCTTCGGGTGGCGCGGGGCC
>DATADI010000434.1:0-4774 GCA_036258615.1 Thermomonospora sp.
CCGCCGCTCCGCCGACCCGCTGCGGGACCGGGCGGTGTTCCCGCCGCGCAGGCCGCGCCGGGCGACCGGCGGGCCGGTGACGCAGCGGGCGTACGCGCGGCGCGGCGAGATCACCGCCGAGATGGAGTTCGTGGCGCTGCGCGAGGGCGTCACGCCGGAGTTCGTGCGGGACGAGCTGGCGGCGGGCCGGGCGGTGCTGCCCGCCAACGTCAACCATCCGGAGATCGAGCCGATGATCATCGGCCGGAACTTCCTGGTGAAGGTGAACGCCAACATCGGCAACTCGGCGGTGGCCTCCTCCATCGAGGAGGAGGTGGACAAGATGACCTGGGCCACCCGCTGGGGCGCGGACACGATCATGGACCTGTCCACCGGCCGGGACATCCACACCACCCGGGAGTGGATCCTGCGCAACTCCCCCGTCCCGGTCGGCACCGTGCCGCTGTACCAGGCGCTGGAGAAGGCCGGCGGCGACCCGGCGGAGCTGACCTGGGAGATCTTCCGCGACACCGTGATCGAGCAGGCCGAGCAGGGCGTGGACTACATGACGGTGCACGCCGGGGTGCTGCTGTCGTACGTGCCGCTGACCGCGCGCCGCAAGACCGGGATCGTGTCCCGCGGCGGGTCGATCATGGCCGCGTGGTGCCTGGCGCACCACCGGGAGAACTTCCTGTACACGCACTTCCGGGAGCTGTGCGAGATCTTCGCCGCCTACGACATCACCTGGTCACTGGGCGACGGGCTGCGGCCGGGCAGCATCGCCGACGCCAACGACGAGGCCCAGTTCGCCGAGCTGCGCACCCAGGGCGAGCTGACCAGGATCGCCGCCGAGTACGACAACCAGGTCATGAACGAGGGCCCCGGGCACGTCCCGATGCACAAGATCAAGGAGAACGTCGACCTGCAGATGGAGCTGTGCGACGAGGCCCCGTTCTACACGCTCGGCCCGCTGACCACCGACATCGCGCCGGGCTACGACCACATCACCTCGGCGATCGGCGCGGCGATGATCGGCTGGTACGGCACCGCGATGCTGTGTTACGTCACCCCGAAGGAGCACCTGGGGCTGCCGGACAAGGACGACGTCAAGGCCGGGGTGATCGCCTACAAGATCGCCGCGCACGCCGCCGACCTCGCCAAGGGCCACCCGGGGGCGCAGGCGTGGGACGACGCCCTGTCCGACGCCCGGTTCGAGTTCCGCTGGGAGGACCAGTTCAACCTGTCCCTCGACCCGGACACCGCGCGGGCCTTCCACGACGAGACGCTGCCGGCCGCCCCGGCCAAGACCGCGCACTTCTGCTCGATGTGCGGCCCGCACTTCTGCTCCATGAAGATCACGCGGGACGTCCGGCGGTTCGCCGAGGAGCGCGGGCTGACCGAGGAGGACGCGCTGGCGGCGGGGATGCGGGAGAAGGCCGCGGAGTTCACCGCCTCCGGCGGGCAGGTCTACCTGCCGGTCGTCCCGGCCGACGGCTGACCGCGGGCCGCGCCGGGCCCGCACGCGGCGGGCCCGGCGGGGTCAGGTCGTGAAGAACTCCGCCAGCACGGGGGCCAGCACGGCGGGGTCGACGTCGTGGGTCTGGCCCTCCAGGACCCGGTGCCGCCCGTCGCGCACGGCCTCGGCCACCTCGCCCGCCACCCGGCGCATCCAGCCGGGGCTCGCGCCGCCGGACACCACCAGCGTGGGCGCGGTCACCGTGGCCAGCCGCTCGACGGGCAGGCAGCCGCCCTCGGCGTCGCCCATCACGGCGGAGTCGTAGGCCAGCGTGGGGGCCAGCGCCGCCAGCCCGTCCCACATCGGGGAGCCCCGCATGCCCTCGATCGCCTCGGCGGGGACCTGGACCATGCGCAGGAACAGCTCGGCCGCGTCGGACTCGCGACGGTCGGCCAGCAGCGTCGTCAGGCGGGTGGCGTACTCCTTGGTGAGCCGCATCGCCTCGCCGTCCCCCGACGGGGTGTAGGGCGGCTCGTACAGCGCCAGCCGGGTCAGGGGGACGCCCTGCGCCGCCGCCTCCAGGGCCAGCGCGGCGCCCGACGACATGCCGTAGGCGCACGCCGCCCCGCCCGCCTCCTCGACCACGGCGCGCAGGTCCTCGACCTCCCGGTCGACCCCGTACGGCTGGGTGTCGCCGCTGTCGCCCCGGCCCCGCCGGTCGTAGCAGTACACCGTGAACCGGGACGCCAGCCGCTCGGCCACCGGGAGCCCCGTGGCCCTGGTGTTGAACGCGCCGCCCACGTGGACGACCGGCGGGCCCTCGCCCAGGCGTTCGTAGGCGATGGGCGTGCCGTCCCGCGATGTCACCGTCGGCATGTCCGCTCCCTTCCCCGCTGCCGGTCATCTTCCCACCGGCGCGCATGATCCTCAGGGAAACGGGGTTGTTCCGTCCCGGATCGGCCGCCGAGGTCCGGCAGGCGGCGCTATGACCGCCGGGAGACGTTTTGCTGGCCGGCGGGTCACCGGCCGGGCGCGGCCGGTGTTCGCGGTGCTCGGCCCGGGGTCAGGGGCTGTCCACGGTGTGTGACCGATGGTGGCCGGAGAGAGATCGCACTCCGGAAGTGGCCCGGGAGCCGCCTGCGCGTTTCGATGGACATCGCCGCCCGCCTCCCGGCGGCGGCTCGGGGGTGAGGGACGACGCGGGACGGAGAACACTTCCATGGCGATGGTCGCTGTCATGAGAAACCGCTACCAGGCCACGACCGGACCGCTCAACGCCGACCGGCACCGGGTGGCGCTGGGCGTCTTCCTGGCCATCGTGCTGGCCCACTGGGCCGAGCACGTCGCCCAGGCGGTCCAGATCTGGGTCCTCGGCTGGCCGGTGCCCGAGGCGCGCGGGGTGCTCGGCGTGCCGTTCCCGTGGCTGGTCACCTCCGAGTGGATGCACTACGGGTACGCGCTGGTGATGCTCGCCGGGCTCGTCCTGCTGCGCCCGGCGTTCACCGGGCGGGCCCGGACCTGGTGGAACATCTCCCTGGCCATCCAGGCCTGGCACCACCTGGAGCACCTGCTGCTGCTCCTGCAGGCCCTCACGGGCAACAACCTGGCCGGGCGTCCCAAGGTCACCAGCATCGTCCAGCTCCTGGTCCCCCGCGTGGAGCTGCACCTGTTCTACAACGCGATCGTGTTCGCGCCGATGGTGGTGGCGATGATCCTCCACCGGCGCTCCGGCGGGGGCTCCGACGCCGCGCCCTGTACCTGCGCCACCCCGGCCGGACGGTAGGCGGGTGGCCCGCCGGCGTTCCCGCTCCCCCGTGCTGACCGTGGTGCTCGTGCTCGTGGGGCTCTACCTGCTGTACCTGGCGCTGCCCAACGTGGGCCCGGTGGTGCGGGCGGCCCGCCTCGACGGCGCGCCGGGCACGTTCACCGCCGAGCGGCTGCACTGCGTCCGGCACCCGGGGCACGAGAGCTGCTCGTGGCAGGGCCGGTTCCGGTCCGACGACGGCACGGTGCGACACGAGGACGTCTGGATGTACGGCAGCGGACGGGACTCCCTGCGCCCCGGGCAGCGCGTCAGGGCGTTCGACACCGGCCGCGACGGGCGGGTGTACGGGCCGGGCGGGTCCCGTGAGTGGGTGCCGGTGACGCTGATGGCGGCGCTCGGCGTGACGCTGCTGGCGTACGCCGTCCTGCGGCCCGGCAGGCGGCCCCGCCCCGAGGAGGTCGCGCCGGAGCACGCGGGCGAGGCCGCCCCGCTCCCCTGACCCGCGCGGGTCAGCCGAGGTCGTCGAGGATCCGGGCGAGGAGGCCGGGGGTGGCGGTCGGCGGCATCGCCTGGACGCTGAGGCGGTCGAGCCGCTTCTTGTACTGCACGAGGTCGGCGGGCTTGTCGAGGTAGAGCGCGCTGGTGAGCTGCTCGACGTACACCACGTCGGGCAGGCTGGGCTCGGCGAAGCGCAGCAGGGTGAACGGGCCGGTGACGGCGGCCAGGGCGCTGCGGGCGACCGGCATGACCTGCACGGTGACGTGCCGGGCGCGGACCGCCTCGGCCAGCGCCTCCAGCTGCGCCCGCTGCACCGCCGCGCCGCCGGGACGGCGGTGCAGCGCGGCCTCGTCGACCACCGCCCACAGCTGGGGGGCGTCCGGCCGGTCCAGGATGCGCTGGCGGCGCATCCGCACGCTGACCCGGCGCTCGATCTCGTGGTCGGGGGCCTCGGGGTGGCTCAGCGCCAGGGCTGCGCGGGCGTAGTCCTCGGTCTGCAGCAGCTCGGGGACGAACCGGGTCTCGTGGATGCGCAGCTTGGCGGCGGCCTCCTCCAACCCGATGTAGACCTCGAACCACGGCGGCAGGATGTCGTTGTAGTGGTGCCACCAGCCCTGGGCGTTGGCCTGCCTGCCCAGCGCCAGCAGCGTCTCGCGCTCGCCGGAGTCGGTCACCCCGTACAGGGTGAGCAGGTCGGCGACGTCGCGTTCCTTGAACCCGACCCGGCCCAGCTCCAGCCGGCTGATCTTGGACCCGGAGGCGCGGATGGCGTCCCCGGCCTGCTCGCGCGAGATGCCCCGGGCCTCCCGCAGGCGCCGGAGCTGGGCGCCCAGCAGGATCCTCAGCACGGTCGGCCCGCTCTGCGCGAGGTCGTGCACCCGGCCGCCCGGTGACGGCTGCGCGTTCGGCTGCGGCGCGCTCACTGAGCCCCCTCACCCCGATGAGCCGTTACGGATCGTACGCAGTGTCCAGTCTCGCACCAGAAACGGCCCGTCACCGGGCGGCCGGGTGCACGACCTCGCGCAGAGCTGGCCGACCGTGCTGAGGATCCTGCTGGGCGCCCAGCTCCGGCGCCT